>NZ_JAWQUO010000019.1:0-88564 GCF_033446605.1 Iodobacter sp. CM08
AAAGCTATTTAGGCTGGCGGCGATGGTTAGACCGCGCAGGCCAAAATATCACGGCAAAATCAGGGATTGAGCAGGCGATAGGAAAAAATATCCTTTTCAACTATTAATGCAGACAGAGCCTTTATATTGCGCTAGCAAGGCGGGCTTAGAGCACTTTATTCGGGCGCTGGCCGCCGAGCAAAGCCTTACTACCTATCCGGTCACCTGCATTAATTTTGATCCAGGCGTGATGGATACTGAGATGCAGGCCGAAATTCGCTCACGCAGCACCGCCGAATTCCCCGATGTGGGGCGGTTTATTGCCCGCAAGCAACAGGGGCTATTGCGTCAGCCTCAGCAGGTGGCCGCCGCGCTAGTGCAGCGCTTGGCCTCATTGCCTCAAGGTGGTGAGCGTTATAGCGTTGAGGACGAGTTGTAGGGGCTAGGCTTAGTTTTATCTTAAGGAATTGATGTTGCACAGCCCACGTTGATAAAGGCTGATACATCCCGCGTGGGCTGCGCCCACCCTACAAGAGCTTGGCTTGGGGCGGACAAATTAAAACAACACCTCATCTAGCCGCTGGCTAAAGTCTTTTGGTGGGATGATATCGCTGCGCACAATTTTGACCGGTACGATGGTTCTATCCAGCCACTGCCCGCGTTCGGCTAATACATGGCTGAGGGCGATTTCGGCGGCATCGGCGTCGCTACTGACCACTACGCCCATTTTATTGAGATTTAAGCGCTGAGTTTCGAGCCGGATATGGCTATTGGCATCGGTGAGCGAGGTTTCTAGCAGCGCCAACATAGCTTCTGGCTCTAAGGCACTGCGGCAGGCGTTGAATTCTGTGGAGAGCTGATCAAGTTGCTGGGTCAGCGCGGCATAGCGTGCTTCGCTTGGTTTGCAATAGCGCCAGCTGATTCTTACTTGCTCTAGCTCGGCGGCTAGTTGGCGTTTAAATTGTTCTCTTGCTTCAATATGCCAAGCGGCGTGGCTGGCGACTAGCTTCAGTAAGCGTTGTTTTAACATTCCATGCAGCGCATCAATGCTGCCTGCTACTTGGCTAATCTGCTGGCCACGGCATACCAGTACTTGTTGCGCCACATCTTGCCTTACGCTATCGCCAAATACCTCCATACCATAGCGTTGTTGCAGCTGGCTTTGCATTACCAGTACGGCATAGGCGTGATCGGCCAGCGGGTTTTGGGCAAACCAAGTTTGGGCTTCTGCCGAATGGCTAATGGTTTCTTGCACACTTTCGCTGGTGCCAAATGCAGCGTGGGCATGGGGCTCGGTGTTCCAACTATTGCTAGATAACTCAATCGGCACAGGCAGCTGCGCCACGATGCGGCCACTCCAAGAAACTGCAATGGCACAGGCATTTTGTAATCGTACTTGATAGCGGCTGGCAAGCTTAATCCGTGGGTTTGCAATCTCTGCTAGTGCATCAAGTAAGCTTGGGTCGCAGCTCAGTACCGTAGGTTTAAATAGCGCTGTTAGTGAGTTCCAGAGTTTCATACGCTTTCCATATATAGCCGTGCTGCCAGTGTTTGCTTTATTGATTAACTTGGCCAATAGAGGCTAAGACTAAGCCTACTTAGATTGATTCAGCTTTTATGACTTTTCCCTACAATCCACACCCCCAGCATCACAATAGCCGCGCCCAGCCATTGAATCGGGCTGAGGCGTTCGTCCAAAATACCGATGCTTAATAAAATAGACAGCATGGGGCCAAGGCTGCCGATGATGGCAGTGCGGCTGGCACCAATCCGGCTCATGGCGGCGGCGGTGGCGTAGATCGGTAGCACCGTAGCAAACACGGCCATAGCGGCGGCAAGGCCATACACCGGCAGGGGCTGAATCAGCGCTTGCACGGGGTGAGTGATTAAAAAGTGGCAAATAATGGCGATGCTAGAAACGGTGAGCCCCAGCTCGGTAAAGCGCATCGCGCCGACGCGGGCAATCACCTTGGGGCTCAGGCTCATATACAGGGCGTAGCAGGTGGTGCTGGCAAGGATAAAGCCAATCCCGACCCAATCGGCATTGGTGTCTTTTAAGCCTGGGTACACCACTAAGGCGATGCCTAAGTAAGTAATTGGCAAGGCTTGCTTAATGCGCCGTGTGAGCACCGCACCGCCAAGCATCACAGAAAACAACACGGTAAGGGTGGGATACAGGCTAAGGATCAGCCGCTCCAAGCTAGCACTCACCGTCATTAAGCCAATAAAATCCAGCACGCTCGATAAATAATAGCCCAGCAGGCCTAAGCCAATCAGTGCCAGATAATCCCGCCTAGCCAATGTTGCCTTGCTACGCCATAGGCTAAAGCTGGCTAAAATCAGCAGCACAAATAACATGCGTAAGCAGACCATGGTAATGGCGTCCACACCGTGCCGGTAAGCCAGCTTGGCAAATATGGCTTTGCAAGAGAAACCTGTAGCGGCAAAAACGGCCAAAATCACACCAAAACGAAAGATGCTGTTGCTGGGGGATGTTGTATACATCTTGCTTCCATTTAGGGAAACGATGGTTTAGGCGGCCTTAGCCCGATCATCTGCCAAAATCTCTGCTAGCCCTGCTTGTATCAGGTGGTAGGCAATGCTGGAGTTGCTGGGTAGCTCGGGTAGGTTTTCTGGGCTAAACCATTGGGCATCTTCGATTTCATCTGGCTGGGGGGTGATCTCGCCCGAGCTGTAATCGGCAATAAAAGCCAGCATTAAAGAGTGGGGAAAGGGATGGCTTTGGCTGCCAAACCAGCGTAGCTCACCCACTTTTACCCCTACCTCTTCATAAATTTCGCGGTGAATACACTCTTCTAGGGATTCACCAGCCTCTACAAAGCCCGCTAAAGCGCTATAAACGCCTGGCCTAAAGTGTGGTGAACGGGCTAGTAGTAGCTCTCTGCCCTTTTTAATCAGCACCATCATGGCGGGTGAAATTCGCGGATAGCTACGGTGTAGGCAGGCTGGGCATTCGCGTGCGGTTTCTGTTGGCATGCGGGTGGTGGCGGTGCCGCATCGGCCGCAAAAACGGTGCTGCCGATCAAAGGTCAGTAGTTGCTGGGCGCGGGCCGCAATCCAATAGCTGCTGTTGTCGAGCAAGCCCCATGCACTGCGTAGGCCAATGGCCTGTAGCTGATCGGAGTATGGGGTTTCTTGGGGCCAAGCCAGTAAGGTACAGGCTCTGCCTGAGTACTCGCCAATTTGCACACTGATTTCAGCGCTGGCAGGTAGCGTTTCGGCGAGGGGCAGTTGGCCATCGGCGCAGACTAAAAGTTGATCGCCAATAAACGCCAAGCACAGCGCGTCCATGTTTGCCGCCGTATGAATATATTGCGGAATAAAATTGACAGGCCACATCACCATACCTTTATTGTTTTAATGAGTAGAGAAATTCCCGTCAGGATGGTGACGCTTTCAAAGCAGCGTTTAATCATCTGATTGCCTTGTTTTAAGCCCCAGTGCGCCCCTAAATACCCACCTAGGGCGGAGGCGATTAGCAAAATAGGAACCCAAGGCCAGTAGAGCCCCGCTTGCATTGCCAGTGAAATAGCGCCTGCGCCATTCCAAAATAAACCCACCAACACCATGGTGTAAGCCACGGCGCGTTTGTAATCTATCCCAAACCAATGCACCAGCCACAGCGTAACAAATAGCCCCGTACCCGAGGTAAATGAGCCATTGAGTATGCCGATTAAAAATAAGCCCGCCGCACCTTGCCAAAGCGCTAAGCCGCTGCGGTGACGGCTTTGCGCTTCTTGCCCAAGTGAGGGGGAGAGTAGCGAGTAAACACCCAAGCCACTAGTAAGCAGAGCGAGGATAAGTAATGTCCAGCGTTCAGGAATCTGTAACACCAACATGGTGCCAATAAATACGCCAGGTAAGCCACTTGCCAGAATAATCAGCGAAAAGCGCCAGTTGAGCGTGCCCGCTTTGAGATGCTTGACCGTAGCGCCTAAGCCTAGCGCTACGCTGGCCACTTTATGCGTAGCCAGCGCCACTGGGAAAGCCAAGCCTAGAAATAGCAAAATAGGTAACTGCAATAGGCCCGCACCGCCACCCGCAAGTGCGGAAAGGATGTTGGCAATGAGCGATACAACAAATAATGCAATTAATTCAGTCATGGATTTGGGCACAGGTGATGCTGTGGAATGAGGTGATCTAGCCGCTTGTTGGCCTGAGGCTAAGCTCGCTAGCGAGCGTATGTCGATTTAAATCCGCATAAAAAGTAGTTTTTCTTTAATCTGAGGCTACTTTAAGAAAGCGCTGCTAGCAGTGTGTCGCTTAAATACATCAGTACACGCTAAGTCATCCGCTGATCAGCAGCTAAGCCACCGTGGTTTCTGTGGCTATTTGTCAGGATACGCAAGTTATCCTGCTAGGTCATTCCTTATGAAAACTAACTAATTTGCGCTGAATCTTGGATGTGTAGGGGCAGATGTAGGTGGATATGCTGCAATTACATGACTATTTGCCTGCATTACTAATTTTTTACATAACCTTACCGTTAGTCGGTCAATAGGCAGCGTTAGCTCTTACCTAGGGATAGTCCTAAGCTGTTTTGGCTTGTCAAACACACGTTTGATTCGTAGCATCAAGATGGTTTACTACAGAGAGCATCGGGCTTTGGCTTGTGCTAATCAAAACAAGACGGGAGATTTACATGAATTCTTCGCTGCCACGGGCAAGCCGCCCCTTTGCTGTTTTGCTACTGACCTCCTTGCTCGCTGCGTGTGGCGGTGGTGGAGATGCCAATACTCCAGCGGATACTCGCAATATTAAAGAAGTGGTTTCTTTTGGCGATAGCCTGAGCGATATCGGCACGTATAACCCGACTACAGCAGATGCTGATTTAAGCAATGATATTCCGGTTGGTTTACGCTTTACTACCAAGCTTGTTGTAAAAGAGGCTGGCAAGCCTGATGTTCAAACAGCTGGTGCTGTTTGGACTGAGTTTTTTGCCGCTGAATATGGTTTAAATTTAACCCCAAATCGCTTAGTCAACTTCAGCGGGTTAAATCCAGTCACTGGTGCGCCAGTGGGTACACCAAGTTTAATGGGCAAGATTTATGAGCTAGGTGGTAGTGCCTACGCAGAAGGTGGCTCAAGAATTGATACAGAGCTAACTGTAAATGCCAAGGGCCAAGCGATTAGTAATGGGCTTGTAACGGTGGCTCCTGGCGTAACTTACCAATCGGCAACTGCGCTATCGATCAAGGGCCAAATTGCCAAGTATAAAGCGGCACGTACTAGCTTTAATGCCAGCCAATTGGTATTGATTCAAGGCGGCCCAAATGATTTCTTTGCTTTCTTAGCAGGGGTGGCTGCAGGCAAAATCAGCCCTACAACAGCGCCAACCGAGATTGGCAAAAATGTGACCTCAATGGTCACACAAGTGAAAACATTGGTTGCTATGGGTGCTAGCAAAGTGGTTTATGCCAATATGCCAGATCTAGGCGTTACCCCTCAGTTTGCACCAACGCCTTTAAAAGGCTTAGCAACAACGCTTTCTGTTGAATATAACAAAGCGGTTGCTGCAGCATTAGCCACCGAAATCGCCGCGAAACAAGTCGTGATTGTAGATACCGCAGGCCTTGTGGCTAAAGCGATTGTTAGCCCAGTAAGCTTTGGTTTGGTTAACACCAGCAATATGGCGTGTAATAACGACACCACGCCATCAATCAGCGCTCTACCGCCAAGCACAGATCCAACTAAAGTTTCTGCCCTGACTTGCACAGGAAAAACCCTAGTGGCGGCTAATGCAGATGTGACGTATCTATTTGCAGATGGCGTACACCCATCGATTACAGGACATGCTGTTCTAGGTAAAGCAGCAGCAGGCACTGCCATGGCAGCAGGCTTTGTGAAGTAAGCTTTACCCATAAAAAAACCGCGCTTGGCCTTGGGCTTAAGTGCGGTTTTTTATTGCCTAGAATTTGATAATAAGTACTTTGCAATCAGTTTTCCAAAAAGTAGTCAGCCGTCATTCCCGCGTAGGCGGGAACCCCGCCGAGCTGCTGGATCCCCGACAAAGGTGCTCGGGGATGACGCTTTTTTAGCTGGATTAAGATACAAGAAAACGGATGCTTCACTACTTATCGCCTAGGCGCTGTGTATCCGGTAAAATTCGCTCATGAGCAAATTAACATTAGATCGCATCCTGCAATCGCAGGGCTTTGGTACGCGCAAGGGTTGTCGCGAGATGATTACCGACGGTGAAGTGGCCGTAAATGGTGAGATTGTCAGCAACTTTAAGCTCGCTTTTGAAACTACAGGGCTAGAGCTCACTATTTTTGGTGAAAGCTGGCCCTATCGTGAGCACGTCTATATTGCGCTGAATAAACCGGCCAATTATGAATGCTCACGTAAACCTAGCCATCATCCAGGGGTATTAAAGCTATTACCTGAGCAGTTTAATTGGCGCGAAGTGCAGCCCGTCGGCCGTTTAGATCACGATACCACCGGCCTGTTGCTGATGTCGGACGATGGCTCGTTTATCCACGCACAATCCTCCCCTAAGCGCCACGTGCCCAAGGTGTATGTCGCCATCACTGCCGAGCCGGTGAGCGATGAATTGGTCGCGCTGTTAATCGCCGGTGTACAGCTCAACGATGAGCCTGCGCCTTTGGCTGCCGTGCATTGCAAAAAGCTAGGTGAGAATGAGCTAGAAATCGTGCTGGAGCAGGGCAAATATCACCAAGTCAAACGCATGCTGGCCGCAGCAGGCAATCATTGCGCTGGTTTACGTCGCTCGGAAATTGGCGGCTTAAAACTGGCTGAGATGAATTTACCTGAGGGTGAATGGTGCTATTTATCTGAGGCACAAATGGCGCTGTTGGTGTCAGCACAGTAAAACACATGGGGAAAGCATGAAATGTAATGGCGTAGTCATCTATTTGTTATAAACTTGCCATTAAATTTCATTATTCTTACTAATTTTTTGCTGCCTGCCTAAGGGTATCCCCATGAATTTATGTAATGGCTTGCTTATGGCCAGCATCGCGCTGGCACTTACTGCGTGTAATGACTCTGATTTGGCGGCTCCCGAAGCCGTAGCTGCTCCTGTTGAGGTTAAACTGATTGCCATTAATGATTTTCATGGCAATATCGAAGCAGGAGCGATCACCCTAACCGTTCCCGATGCCAGTGATCCAAGTAAAACCACCAAGGTGCCGGTAGGTGGTGCTGAATATCTGGCGACCTGGGTTAAAAACCTTAAAGCTAAAAATTCAAATAATGTGGTGGTTTCAGCTGGCGATTTGATCGGTGCTAGCCCGATGATTTCTGCGCTTTATCATGACGAGCCAACGATTGAATCCATGAATGCTTTGGGTTTGGATTTTAATGCGGTAGGTAATCACGAGTTTGATGATGGCCGTGAAGAATTACTGCGTATGCAAAATGGCGGCTGCCACGCAGATAAAGTAGGTTGTGCCGATGGTAAGTTTGACGGTGCAAAATTTAAGTTTCTGGCTGCTAATGTGCAGGACAGCAAAACCGGTAAAACACTCTTCCCCGCTTATCAAATCAAAGAATTTCAAGGCGTAAAAATCGGCTTTATCGGCATGACTTTAAAAGGCACGCCGGGTATTGTTACGCCGTCTGGTGTGGTGGGTTTAGATTTTAAAGACGAAGTAGAAACCGCCAATAAGCTGGTGCCTGAGCTGCAAAAGCAGGGCGTTGAAACCATTGTGGTCTTGCTGCACGAAGGTGGGGTGACCGTTGATAAAAAATACAATGAATGCAATGGCATTTCTGGCCCCATCGTCGATATCGTAAACAAGCTAGATAAAGCCATTGATGTGGTGGTTTCTGGCCATACTCATCAGCCCTACAATTGCAAAATCAACGATAAGCTGGTGACCAGCGCCTATCAATATGGCGGCATGGTGACGGACATTGATCTGACGATTGATCCTAAAACCCGCAATGTGATTAAGATGAGCGCCAATAATCTGGCCGTGACGCGTGATGTGCCAAAAGATGCGGCCCAAACATCGTTGATCGAAAAATTCCTGAAATTGGTTACGCCGCTTAAAGATCGAGTGGCAGGAACCATTGCAGGCCCGCTGACTAAAACAGCCACGGCAGCGGGCGAAATGCCGCTAGGCCGAGTGATTGCCGATGCTCAGCTTGATGCCACAGCAGATAAGAGCAATGGCGCTTCGCAAATTTCCTTTATGAACCCAGGTGGTGTGCGTGCCGAGCTGGGTCCAGATGCCGCTGCTAAGGTGACTTACGGCCAGCTGTTTACCGTACAACCCTTTGGTAATACCCTCGTGACGATGACGCTGACTGGCGAGCAAATCGATAAGGTGCTTGAGCAGCAGTGGAATGCTGGGGCGGCCAAAATCATGCAAGTGTCGGCAGGCTTTAGCTATATATGGGATAAGAGCAAGCCAGATGGCAGCAAGGTAGATATTGCCAGCATTAAGCTCAATGGCGTGGCTATTGATCCAAAAGCTAACTATCGCGTGACGGTGAATAATTTTATGGCAACGGGTGGCGATGGTTATCTGGAGTTTGTAAACGGTAAGAGCGTGCTTGGCGGCCCGCAAGATGTGGATGCCTTGGAAAACTACCTGAAGAAAAACCCAATGCTTGCTGTGCCAAAAGCAGAGCGTATTAGTGTTTTGAACTAAGCCATATCATCCGCTTGGCTGACGCGATAAAGCGTTACCCTTGATAGGATTGAGTCACCGCCCCCTTTGCTACTTAAGCGAGCAAAGGGGGCTTTTTGCATCTAATTAGCCCCATGTTTTTCTGCTGAGTTTGCTTCTGCTAGGGAAAAAGAGCCAGCTGCCGTTGATGATTTGGCATTGGTGCATGTTTATATAAGCGTATCGGTCAGCCAGAGCAGATCATCCCAGTGCCAGACTGACGTATTCTTAGTGGAAATGCAGTGATCAATGTCAGTAGATTTAGCTATGCTTAAACCTACCTGATTATGTCTTTTGCTCAATGAACTCTTTGTCGATGGATTTGTAGGGCGGGTGAAACCCGCGAGCAATGCTGAGTAAATACGCGGGTTTCACCCGCCCTACGATATTTATAATGAGATTGAGCAAGAGGCTAATCAGTTAAACCTCTATCTAGGGAGCGAGCCAATGAAGCATCAATGTCTACAGCGCAGGCAGTTTTTATTGTTGGTGGGCAGCTTACTTGCCACGGTGGCCATGCCAACATGGGCGGCTGGAGCCTCGGGTGAAGTTAAGCAGCTCCTTGGGCAGGCGTGGAGGAATGATCAGCCTTTAAAACTGGGCGACCCGATTAGCTTAGGAGACCATTTACGCACGGGGGCAGATTCAAAGCTGGTGGTCAGGCTGGATAATGATGTCTATTTGCTACGTGCCAATGGCTCTTTGCAATTAGAGAAAAAAGGCCTAGTGCTGGGGAGCTTACGTTTACTGAGCGGCGCTTTACTTGCGGTATTTGCTAAGGGTAATAAGCAAATTATTACGCCAACGGTAACGGCAGGGATACGCGGTACAGGGCTGTATGCCGAGGCCAGCGAGCAAAGCACCTACTTTTGCCTCTGCTATGGCGAAGTCGATTTAAGCCCAATGCACCAAGAAGCTCGGCGCTTTCGGGTAAAAGCCAGCCACCATAAAGCGCATACGCTGGATGCGAAAGGCAGCATAGAAAAATCGCCACTTCGTAATCATAGCGATGACGAATTGGCGATTTTAGAAGCATTAGCCGGCCGTAAGCCTCATGCACTGGCCGGCTGATTTAAACGCCTACTTTTGTTTAGCTAAGCGCTCATTCCAGTTTTTAACCACGGCATCTAACGCGGCCTTGGCAGATTTACGCCCTGTGATCGCCGATTGGATTTCATTTTGCAGGGTGCGCTGCATGGTGGTTTCATCTGGCAGAATGCCTGGTTCTAAAGTCAGTGTTTTAGCGTTGCCAATAGATTGGGCGGCCACGGCGCGGGCCTTTTCTACCGGATCACTGCTCTTCGCTCCAGACATAAAGTACTGGTCTGCTGCCGCTTTTTTTGTCGATGGGAACGTAGTGCCGGTTTCTTTAGAGAAGGCCAATTGAGCTGCATCGCTGGTAATAAACTTACCTAGCTTGGCCGCATCGCTGGGTGATTTTGTGCCTTTAGGGATCACGTAATCCATCATCCAGCCCCCAAATGCCATTTTTCCCTCTGCAATTGGAAAAGGGGCGATTTCAGTTTTGCCGTAAATCGCTTTGCTATCTTGCTCGGTGCGTTTTAATGCTTGTGGCGCGGTGGTCATCATGGCAATGCGCTGCGTGTTATACGCGGCAATTTCTTGCTCGAATTCAATTTTAAATACATCTTTAGGTATTGCGCCTGCTTTATATAAATCTACAAATTTTTGCAAGAATGCAATGTGCTGAGGGGAATTAAATACTGCTTTGCCATTTTCAATCACTGGCAAGCCCGCGTAATAAAACCAATTGATAAAACTGCCACCACTTTCTGCCGATAATTTAGGTGTAAATGCGGGTAATTTTGTTTTTGCAGTAATAGTTTTGGCTTGGCTAATTAATTCATCAAAATTTTTGGCTGGGGTTTTTATACCCGCTTTATCAAATATTTCTTTATTGTAGGCAATCACAGCCACAGAGTTATACCAAGGAAAGGCATAGATTTTTCCTTTATAAGTAACATCGTTAAGTGCATTGTCTTGATAAAGATTTTTATCCGCCCCCAAGTATTCATTCAGCGGCAAAATATTGCCTTGGCGGGCAAAATCATGCACCCACGGTACATTAAAATTGACTAGGGCCGGAGGGTTACCCGCTGCAATAGCAGCAATCAGCTTAGGCTGAATTTGATCCCAATTCATATCGACCCAAATGGCATCTAGGTTTGGATTTTGCTGATTAAATTGAGTAGCAAGGCCTTTAAAGTAATCATTAAATTTAGGTGCCATATTCATGGTCCAAAATTCTAGTTTTACTTTTTCAGCGGCAAAAATGGGTGAGGCGCTTAAAATACTGGTTACAACCATTGCGCTAGTAATAATTTTTTTATTCATCTAGATATGCTCCATTTTTTTTGGCGGTGCGGCTTGGTAACATAAGTATTGTGTTATCTATGTGATTTTAAATATTGTGTAAAAGTGTGAAGTGTTGTTGTAAAAATGTGACTTACATTTCTAATGAACTAGGTATAGATGGCTGTCATATTGGCATATGATGATTGACCGATATTTGTGTATATCTTTGTTTATTGAGCAATGATAAAACGATGGAGTAAGGCTTTTATATTGTGGGTATGTTGCTGGGTAATATGATTTTGCCTCATTGCTGATTTACTTATTTAAACTTAGTTTGCAACCTATACTTACTCAATTAACCCTTGCGAGGTATGAACACAATGTCTGTTTTGATCTGTGGTTCTATGGCTTATGACACGATTATGGTTTTTCCAGATCGGTTTAAAAATCATATCTTGCCAGAAAAAATTCATATGCTTTCGGTGTCGTTTATGGTGCCGGAAATGCGTCGGGAATTTGGTGGTTGTGCGGGTAATATCGCTTATAACCTTAAAATGCTGGGTGGGGACCCACAAATTATGGCAACCGCAGGCTGCGATTTTGCTCCCTATGCCAATCGCCTAGATAGATTGGGTATTCGTCGTGATAGCATTTTAGAAGTTGCAGACACGTTTACTGGGCAATGCTTTTTAACCACTGATTTAGACGACAACCAGATCAACGCTTTTCACCCCGGTGCCATGAGTTTTTCGCATCTAAACCGTGTGGCGGATATCCAAGTAGCGATTGAGCTGGCGATTATTTCCCCCGATGGCAAGCAAGGCATGCAAGAGCATTGTGAGCAGCTTGCTAGCGCTAATATCCCCTTTATCTTTGACCCCGGCCAAGGCCTGCCAATGTTTAATGCGGCGGAGCTATTGCGGATGATTACTTTGGCCAGCTATGTGACGGTGAATGACTACGAGCTAGAAATGGTACTGAACACCACTGGCCAGAGCATGGATGAGCTTAAAAACACCGCAAAAGTGCTGATTGTTACGCTAGGTGAAGATGGCTCTAAAATTTATGAAGGCGGTATTTGCCATGATATTCCCGTGGTTGTGGCCAATGAGGTGCTAGACCCAACCGGCTGCGGTGATGCTTATCGTGCTGGGCTGTTATTTGGCATCAACCAAGGGTGGGACTGGCCAAGGACTGGGCGCTTGGCCTCATTATTAGGCACACTTAAAATTGGCTATAAGGGCGGGCAAAACCATGTTTTTAGCCGTGAGGAGATTGCGGCACGGTTTGAGCAGGCTTTTGGCTTGTCCTTGGTGTAGGGGCGCTGTGCGGCTTGCTTAATAAGGGATGTTTTGCAGCAAGATCAAAAAAGATATAGTGCACTAAAAGTGTGAACAGTTGGCTGCATTCCAATGCTATCAACGTAAGCAATATGCCATTCTTAGGGCGGGCGTAACCCGCGAGCGATGCTGAAAAAACGCGGGTTGCACCCGCCCTACGAAAAATATTTCGCTTAAGTTGATAGGATTAGGCCGCACTCCCCTTGTTTTTTGATTTATTTAAATAATTACATTTAAACTAAAATAGTTATTAAAAAAATCTACGCATCATAATGAAAGTTGGTGGTAGATCAGCCATTTTTAACCCATTTTATTCATATATTTAGTGTTTTTCGCGGATGAATAGTCTTTGTACGTAATGTTAGTTAAATAATATTAGTAATTTCTACTGTATTAAATCTGTCATGCAACTGACTTGTTGTTTTCATGCTTTGTCTATATGGTTTGTGCTCACGTCGGGAATCCTGACTAACCATAAAAGCAGGGGTTGCAATGAATAAGAAGGCGGTAGAAGGCTGCAAGCTAAAAACGTTGATGGCACTGTGTTTAATGGCTTGGGGAATAAATGCTCCCGCACATGCGGCAGCAAAAGTGGTGATTAGCCAGGTTTACGGCGGCGGCGGTAATAGCGGGGCGATATTTAAAAGTGATTTTATTGAGTTATTTAATGCGGGTGACCAGCCTGCAGATCTTACTGGCTGGAGCGTGCAATACGCTTCGGCAACGGGCAGCAGCTGGCAAAAAACAGCGATCAATGGGGTCTTGCTTGCTGGGCAGTATTACTTAGTTCAGCAGTCTACCGGCACAGGTGGCAGTGCAAATCTACCCTCTCCAGAAGCGACAGGCACCCTGCTGTTAAGCGCAAGCAGTGGCAAAGTGGCTCTTGTTAAAAATAATTTGCTTTTGGCTTGCGGCGCGCAGTGCAGCAGCAACGCTAATGTTTTGGATTACGTAGGTTTTGGTTCTGCAAACAATGCAGAAACTAACCCAACTGCGCTATTAAGTAATAGTACGGCTGCCCTACGCAAAAACGCAGGCTGCACAGATAGCAACGACAATAGCGCTGACTTTATAGTGACCACTCCTGCACCGCGTAATGGTGCAACCCTGCTGCATACTTGCGGTGGTGTATCTCCAACGCCTACCCCAACACCCACTCCAACACCCACTCCAACACCAAGCAGCCAACGCATCCATGATATTCAAGGCCATACGCATCGCTCGCCTTTAGAAAATACCGTGGTGAGCAATGTACCAGGGGTTGTAACCCTATTGGCAAGCAATGGCTTTTATCTGCAAGACCCGCTGCCAGATAACGATCCTTTAACGTCTGAAGGGATTTTTGTGTTTGTTGGCAGTGCGCCAACGGTGGTGGTGGGCGATTCGGTATTGGTTTCTGGCACAGTCAGCGAGTTCCGCCCAGGCGGCACGGGTGGTACCAATAATTTAACCACCACGCAAATCAAATTAGCCAGTGGCGGCGCTAGCAAATTGTCTAGCGGCAATGCGCTGCCTGCGCCCGTTATCTTGGCTAGCAATGTGCCAAATCAGCGGCTATGGCAAGGTAATGTGGCTGATATTGAGCAAGCCACTACGCTTGATTTAGCCAATGGCCTCGATTTTTATGAAAGCCTAGAAGGCATGCGCGTGCAAATTAATGGCGCGGTAGTGGTTGGCCCGAGCAATAAATTTGGCGAAGTGTTTGTCGTTGCAGATCACGGCAGAGCCGCAGGCCCGCGCTCACCACGTGGTGGGGTAGTGGTGACTGAAGCCGATTTTAACCCAGAGCGCATTAAATTAGCCGCAGGTGCAATCAAGGCACCTGCTGTTAATGTGGGGGATTGGTTCCCGCAAGCGGTGGGCGTGGTGGATTATAGCTTTGCTAACTATAACTTACAGCTTAGCGAATTAGCCGCTCCTGTGAGTAGCAATTTGCAGCCAGAAACCACGGTTAAACAGACTAGCGATGAACTAGCGATTGCCTCATTTAACGTAGAAAACCTCGATGCCAATGAAGGCGGGGCTAAGTTTGCTCGCTTAGCGGTGCAAATCGTACAAAACCTGCAATCGCCCGACATTCTTGGCTTGATGGAAATCCAAGACAATAACGGCGCGACGAGCGATGGCACGGTTGACCCAGCCCAAACCTTGGCCAAGCTCATCACGGCGATTAAAACGGCAGGCGGTCCAGCTTATCAATATCGCCAAATCAACCCCGTAGATGGCCAAGATGGTGGTGAGCCAGGTGGCAATATCCGCCAAGTTTTCTTGTTTAATCCAGCAAGAGTGAGCTTTATTGATCGTGCGGGTGGCTCTGCCACTCAGGGCATCGACGTGGTGGCTTGCCCAGAACAAGCCTGCCTGACTGCTAGCCCTGGCCGTATTGCTCCAACAGACCCAGCTTTTAATGCCAGCCGTAAACCGCTTACCGGCGAATTTTCTTTTAATGGCAACAAGCTGTTTGTGATTGCTAACCACTTTAATTCTAAAGGGGGAGATCAGCCTTTGAGTGGCCGTTTCCAACCGGCTAATCGCAGCTCAGAAGTGCAGCGCAATAAACAAGCACAAATCGTGGCTGATTTTGTTAGCCGGATTAACGCCTTGGATCGTAATGCCAATGTAGTGGTGCTGGGGGATATCAATGATTACCAGTTCTCTACCTCAGTACAGCGCTTAAAGGCGGTGGGCTTAGTGGATCTAGTTGAAACGCTGCCAGAAAACGAGCGCTACACCTACGTTTATGAAGGCAATAGCCAAGTGCTGGATCATATTTTGGTGTCGCCAGCCTTAGCCAGCCGTGCTCAATACGATGTGGTGCATGTGAATTCTGAGTTTGCAGATCAAGCATCGGATCACGAGCCAGAAGTAGCAAAGCTAACCCTGCCACAAGCATGGTTTGATATCACTGCGCGCTTTAGTCAGCAAAAATCAGGCTTGGTTTATAACGCGGGCAGCAAAACATTTAATGGCAGCCTTAGCTTGGCCGCGCAAAGCGTTGTAAGTGGCCCAGTCCGTGTGCAAATCAAAGATTTACCTGCAGGGGTAACGCTGGCAAATGGCGCTGAAGATGGCGTACTGCTTGCTAATATTACTGCCGGTACGGCGCTGGTTTTACCGCTTAAATTTAACAATCCGGCACGTGTTGCGATTCGTTTTACTGCACAAATTCTGGCTAATAAGGACTTTAAATAATGAAACATATCCTTAAACTAGCATTGGCTGGCCTTGCCTTGGTTTGCAGCAACATGGCTTCGGCGGCGATGTATCAAGTGGATGTGGATACTCGCGCTTTGGAAGGGCAGGGCGGTTTTGTAGCCTTGGGTTTAAATGGCCTAAGTGATTCACCTTTGGTTCGTGCGCTCGTTAGCCAGTTCCGTGGCAGCAGCTTTGGGCTGGTCGATAACAGCAACACGTTTAACGTGCTTGGGCAGCTTAGCTCTACTTTAAAGCTGGATAATTTGCAGCCTAATCAATTTACTCAGGGCGTTATCTTTGGCAAAAAACTACAGTTCAATGTTGAATTTGCAGAAAGCAATTCGGTAATTGGTTCAGGCACTAGCTTTGCTTTTTCTTTGCTAGATAAAAACTACGGCTCTTTGTTAAGTGCGGATCCATCGGGTGTTGCGGTGATGGCAGAATTTACCCCGGGCAGCGCAACGTCATTTAACAGCTTGCTTCGTGCCGATGGTAAGGCCGTGGCAACGATTACCCCCGTACCAGAGCCAGAAACCTACGCCTTGATTGGTTTGGGTCTATTAGGTTTGGCCATGCAACGGCGTAAGCGCAGCTCTTACATCAGTAAGATTTAATACGGCAAAGAGCTGGTTTCACTGCTTGTGGTTAAAAACGACCCTGCGGGGTCGTTTTTTATGTTTTGAAGTTGTTGTAAAAATAGAATAATTAATTTTAGTATTTAATTTGATTGTTTGTAAGTTTACTTACAGCAATGTGAAGGCGCGTAGCTATTTCTCATTATTGTGGTTTTTATTGCCGAGAGCTTTCTTACAGAGCTTCTGACGAATCGCTACATAAATGCGCTGATCGATGAAATTATATTTTTTTATGCCAAATAATTAATTACTCTGAGCTTATGCTTGCTTAGAAATTTAATTGTGATTTTTTGAATCCTGCTTGCTTCTTTCTATTTGATTTATATCGGTTTTTTTGGAGTGCAGGTCACGTAGTGAAAAGGCCTAATACCAATTCCACAAAAAATCATAGCTAAAGACGTTGGGGATATCTCTAGTAGGAGTACTCCTTAACGTGAGGTTTACTGCTAGGCAGCACTTTTAGACTCGGAAAGAGTTTTCTCTATTAACGTAGTAAGGTGGGAGAATCACAAATGCGATTGAAACAGCTCGGATATATTCTCGCTACGGCGTGTGCTTTGAATGCAGGGGCTGCAATGGCCGCCGGCAAAACTTTGATTTTTTGTTCTGAAGGTAGCCCAGCCGGCTTTGATCCGGTGCGTTATACCTCTGGCACGGATTTTGATGCCTCTGCTGAGCCTGTTTTCAATCGCTTGGTGCAATTTAAACAAG
Organism: Iodobacter sp. CM08; assembly: GCF_033446605.1. Classification (NCBI taxonomy): domain Bacteria; kingdom Pseudomonadati; phylum Pseudomonadota; class Betaproteobacteria; order Neisseriales; family Chitinibacteraceae; genus Iodobacter; species Iodobacter sp. CM08. The sequence goes on from NZ_JAWQUO010000019.1 coordinate 16,837, forward strand.
GCTCTACTCAAATTGAGCCAGGTTTAGCAGAAAAGTGGGAAGTATCGGCTGATGGCCTGACTTACACTTTTAACTTGCGTAAAGGCGTGAAATTCCACACCACGCCTTTCTTTAAGCCGACTCGTGACTTTAATGCTGATGATGTGGCGTTTACTTTTCAGCGCATGACGGATAAAAATCTACCGTTTAACAAGGCCGCACCTTCAGATTTCCCATATGTATCTGATATGAGCCTTGATACCAATATTGTGGGTATCGAAAAAGTAGACGCTTATACCATCCGTTTAAAACTGAAAGCAGTGGATGCGGCCTTCTTGCAAAATATCGCCATGTCTTTTGCCTCTGTTTACTCGGCTGAATACGCAGATAGCCTGCTGAAGAGCGGCAAAACGGCGCAGCTAAATACCATGCCTATCGGTACTGGCCCATTTATTTTCAAAAGCTATCAAAAAGACAGCAATATTCGCTTTGATGCCAATCCAGAATACTGGAAGAAAGGCGAAGTAAAACTGGATAAGTTAATTTTTGCGATTACCCCAGATGCTTCTGTGCGTTACCAAAAGCTGCAAAAGGGTGAATGCCATGTGATGGTTTATCCAAAGCCAGCTGATCTGAAAGCCATGCAAGAAAACAAAAGTTTATCCGTGCCTTCACAAGCCGGTTTCAATCTTGGCTATTTGGCTTACAACGTTCAGCACAAACCACTGGATAAATTAGAAGTTCGCCAAGCGCTGGATATGGCTATTAATAAGAAAGCCATTATCGAAGCGGTTTACCAAGGTGCGGGCCAGTCTGCCACTAACCCAATGCCACCTACTCAGTGGTCTTACAATAAAAAGCTAAAAGATGCGGCTTATGATCCGGTTAAAGCGAAGGCGCTGCTGAAAAAAGCGGGCATTGCAGAAGGCACTGAGATCACGCTATGGGCCATGCCAGTACAGCGCCCTTACAACCCAAATGCCAAACTGATGGCTGAAATGATCCAAGCGGATTGGGCTAAAGTGGGCGTGAAAGGCAAGATCACCACTTACGAGTGGGGCGAGTACCTGAAGCGCGGCAAGGCGGGTGAGCACGATGCAATCTTGGTCGGTTGGACTGGTGACAATGGCGATCCTGATAACTGGCTAGGCGTGAATTTGGCTTGCGCTTCGGTAGAAGGCAATAACTACGCTAAGTGGTGCAATAAAGAGTTTGACGAGATGGTCGTAAAAGCGCGCACTATTACTAATCAAGCCGAACGCACTAAGCTGTACGAAAAAGCACAGGAAGTCTTTAAGCGTGAGCTGCCTTGGACAACCGTTGCACACTCCACCGTTTACGTGCCACTGCGTAAAGAAGTGCAAGGCTTCAAAATCAGCCCATTTGGTCTGACTTCTTTCTCTGGCGTGAGTCTGAAATAACTATTTGATCTTCCATAGAACGGCCGCTGCGATTCGGGCGGCCGTTTTTGCGTAGTGCTTTTGTGTATGTTGATGTCATTGGCCTTTGCAGTTGCTGTTTTTGTGCTGAAGGTGTGTTTACGTAGCTAAAGTTTTTTATGTTTTTCGCAGCTAAAACTGCCGTGCGCCGTATGGAGAAATATCCATGTTTAGTTTTATTTTTCGCCGCTTAAGCGTCACGATTCCCACTTTTTTGGGCATCACCGTTTTAGCGTTTGCGCTGATTCACATGATTCCGGGCGATCCGGTTTTGGTGATGGTGGGTGAGCGTCGTTTAGACCCAGAATTTTATCGCCAAGCCCTGATTCGGCTTGGTTTAGATCAGCCTTTATATGTGCAGTACTGGCAATATCTGCTGAAAGTATTGCATGGTGATCTAGGTTTTTCTTTGGTGACGCATGAGCCTGTGATTAGGGATTTTTGGGCGCTGTTTCCTGCCACATTTGAGCTTTCAATGTGTGCCATGTTGTTTGCTACGGTAACGGGGCTTGCCGCAGGGATTGTGGCAGCAACGCGTCGCGGCACCGCGATCGACCATGCCGTAATGGGTACGGCCTTAACTGGCTATTCAATGCCGATTTTCTGGTGGGGCTTGCTGCTGATTATGCTGTTCTCGGTGCAGCTAGGCTGGACACCGGTTTCGGGCCGTTTAGATTTGGAATTTGATATCCCGCGCGTGACTGGCTTGATGCTGATTGATACGCTGATTTCAGGTGAAGAAGGTGCGTTTAAATCTGCTGTGATGCATCTGATCTTGCCAACCATCGTATTGGGTACCATCCCAATGGCAGTGATTGCACGCATGACGCGCTCGTCCATGCTAGAAGTGCTACGCGAAGAATATATCCGTACAGCCCGGGCCAAGGGTCTTTCTAAAACGCGAATTGTCTTGGTACACGCATTAAGAAATGCGCTGATGCCCGTGGTGACCGTGATTGGTTTACAGGTAGGCACCATGCTGGCTGGTGCCGTACTGACAGAGAGCATTTTCTCTTGGCCGGGTATTGGTAAATGGCTGATTGATTCGATTTCACGCCGTGATTATCCGGTGGTGCAGGGCGGTATTTTATTGATCGCTACGCTGATTATTATTGTTAACCTAGTGGTTGATGTGCTGTACGGCATTATCAATCCACGTATTCGCCATGCGAGGTAAGTATGTCGAACATTAAGTCTTTGGCCGCAGCTGAGCCCCTTTATAGCTATCCATCACCACTCAAAGAATTTTGGCAAAGCTTTAGCGCCAATCGTGGTGCTTTGGTTTCATTTATCTTTTTTATGCTGTTGGTTGTGGCCGCTTTACTTGCTCCTTGGCTCGCGCCACACGCGCCTAGCGAGCAGTATCGTGAGTTCTTTTTAACGCCTCCTGCATGGCAAACCGGTGGCTCTTGGCAGTTTTTTTTAGGAACCGATGAAGTAGGCCGAGATATTCTTAGCCGCCTGCTGCACGGTGCAAGGCTGAGCTTATTAATTGGCTTGATCTCGGTAACGATGTCGCTATTGCCGGGGATTGTGTTGGGGATGATTGCCGCTTTTTACCCTAACTTTATTGGCACCTCCATCATGCGCGCGATGGATGTAATGATGGCACTGCCTTCATTACTCTTAGCCGTGGCAATTGTGGCCGTGCTAGGGCCGGGGCTGCTGAATACGATTTTGGCGATTTCCGTGGTGAGCTTGCCATCTTATGTAAGGCTGGCGCGGGCTTCTGCCATGGGCGAGTTATCAAAAGATTATGTGATCGCATCTCGCCTATCGGGTGCGAGCAAGTTGCGCCTGATGTTTAACACCGTGCTGCCCAATTGTATGGCACCGCTGATTGTGCAAGCAACGCTGGGCTTTTCTGCCGCTATTCTGGATGCCGCTGCCTTGGGCTTCTTGGGCCTTGGCGCACAGCCGCCTTTGCCTGAGTGGGGCACGATGCTGGCCTCTGCCCGTGATTACATCGAGCGCGCTTGGTGGGTAGTGACTATGCCAGGGGTAACGATCTTAATCACCGTGCTGGCGCTCAATCTAATGGGCGATGGCCTGCGCGACGCGCTAGACCCAAAACTGAAAAAGCTAGCTTAAGGCTGCATTGTAGGGTGGGCAGGATTTTCTGCCCACGCGGCGCAAGGTGCGCCATACCGCGTGGGCAAGATAAAACGCCTTGCCCACCCTACTCAAGACAGACCTTTTTAAAGGCTTGGAGAAAATAATGAGTTTATTAGATATAAAAAACCTCTCCGTTGCGTTTGGTTCGGTTGATAAGCCTTTTCGGGCGGTAGAAAGCGTTGATTTCTCGATTAATCGTGGCGAGATCGTCGGGATTGTGGGCGAGTCAGGCTCGGGTAAAAGCGTCACCATGCTTGCCTTGATGGGCTTGATCGATGCACCGGGCCGAGTAACGGCGGATGAATTGTCTTTTGAAGGCAAAGACCTGCTGAATATGAAGGCCAACGATAAGCGCAAAATCATCGGCAAAGATATCGCCATGATTTTTCAGGACGCTTTATCTAGCCTCAACCCTGCCTATACCGTTGGCTATCAGTTGATGGAAACCTTGCGTCAGCATGAAGGCTTGAAGGGTGCTACGGCGCGCAAGCGTGCGCTGGAGCTGTTAGAAATGGTAGAGATCCCAGACGCTAAATCTCGGCTTGATGCTTATCCGCATCAATTATCTGGCGGGATGAGCCAGCGGGTGATGATCGCTATGGCGATTGCCTGTAAGCCGCGCTTACTGATCGCTGATGAGCCAACCACGGCGCTAGATGTAACCGTGCAAGCACAGATTATGGAGCTGTTAGTTAATCTGCAAAAGCAGCACGATATGGCACTGATCCTTATCACTCACGATTTGGCAGTGATTGCCGAAGTAGCGCAGCGCGTGGTGGTGATGTATGCAGGCCAGGTGGCAGAAACCAGCCCTGTGCCGGCGATCTTTGATTATCCTCGCCACCCTTACACGCAAGCTTTGCTCAGCTCCATTCCAGAGCACAGCAAGGGCGCACATCGCTTAGCGACTTTGCCAGGCGTAGTGCCGGGGCAATACGATAGGCCAGTAGGATGTTTGCTTTCGCCACGCTGCCCCTATGTACAAGAATCCTGTAAAACCAAACGTCCGGCGATTACCGCAGTGGGTGCTGGCACCGTGCGCTGCATTACACCACTGGATGAAGCGGGGAGACCACAAGCATGAGCGACTTAATCCAACCTATCCTAGTCGCCAGCGAATTATCGCGTCACTACTACGTATCGCGCGGCTTTATGAAGCCTGCTGCCACGGTGAAAGCACTCAATAGCGTGAGCTTTAGTCTGCAGCCTAAAAAAACACTGGCGGTGGTGGGCGAATCGGGCTGCGGTAAATCAACCCTAGCACGCCAGCTCACTTTGATTGAAGAGCTTACCTCTGGGCAGTTGCAAATTGCCGGTGTGGATACCGTGGGGGCTTCGGCCGCTGATTTAAAAATCCTGCGCCCTAAAGTGCAGATGGTGTTTCAAAACCCATACGCTTCTTTAAACCCACGTAAACAAATTGGCACCATGCTGGCCGAACCGCTGCTGCTGAATACCTCGCTGAGCGCCGCAGAACGCGAAGAAAAAGTACGCGCCATGATGACCCGCGTGGGCCTGCGCCCAGAGCATTATCACCGCTATCCGCATATGTTTTCTGGTGGCCAGCGCCAGCGTATTGCCGTGGCCCGCGCCATGATGCTTACCCCTAGCGTAGTGGTGGCCGATGAGCCAACTTCGGCGCTGGATGTATCGATTCAGGCGCAGATTTTAAATCTGTTTATGGATCTACAAGACGAGCTGGGTATTGCTTACGTGTTTATTAGCCACAACCTATCGGTGGTTGAACACGTGGCTGACGATGTGCTGGTAATGTACTTTGGCGTAGGCGTAGAGCATGGCCCGAAAGATGTGCTGTTTGATCGGCCACTACATCCCTACACCCGAGCATTGATGTCGGCAACACCAGCGATCCGCGCTGAAGATCGTGGCTCTAAAGTCAAATTACTGGGTGAGCTGCCTTCACCGCTCAACCCGCCAACAGGCTGCGCCTTCAACACCCGCTGCCCCTTTGCCACCGACCATTGCCGCAAAGAAGTACCCAAACTGCGCCCAATCGAAGGCCGCTTAGTGGCTTGCCACCGCGTGGAAGAAATTACAGTTTGATGGAATGCGCGTGGGCAACGCCCGCGACCCATAACAATACGCCGCCATACCCATATTGGGATGGCGGCGTATTGTTTTGCGGTGAGTCTAAAGGGGTTAGCTTGATTTACTTTCCTTTTGATTTCATCAGCTTTGGCTTGTGGTGGAGCGCTCAATTATCTACAATTATCAAAAAATCATAATTTATGAAATATTGATAATTAAAGGTAATAGTGATGAAAATCTACAGCTATAGACGCCCAAAAGTGGCAGAGATGTATTGCGATGCGCTCCAAGGGGATAGCTTGGTAGATAAAAGATCTGGCTTATTTCTAACAGCAAAGCGCAGGGTTGGAAAAACCACTTTTTTACGTGAAGATTTGCTGCCAGAGGCAAAACAGCGAGGTTGGCTGGCTGTTTACATTGATTTATGGTCGGATCGATCTCGGGATCCTGCGGAGCTGATCGCCGATGTGGTGAAAGAGACGATCTATCAGGAGTCAGGAGCCGTGGCTAAGGCAGCTAAATCAACCGGCCTCAGTAAATTTAGTGTTGCTGGGTTTTCTTTTGATTTTCAGGCCATTGGCTTGCCTGAAGGGATGACACTATTTCAAGGATTGCAGCTCCTTTACCAACTCACCAAAAAACCAATTCTTTTAGTTGTTGATGAAGCTCAGCACGCCTTGATTAGTAAAGAAGGTGAGGCCAGTATGTTTGCCTTAAAAGCAGCTCGCGATGGCATGAACAATAGCAATGATGCGCCCAAACTTATGCTGGTTTTTACTGGATCAAATCGCGATAAGTTGGCTCATTTGGTGATGAGCAGCAAAATGCCATTTTTTGGCTCAAGTGTGATGGATTTTCCAATGTTGAATCGTGAGTTTACCGATGGATATACCGCGCACATTAATAAGAGTTTGGCTTCGGATAATCAGCTAGATCCAAATGCCGTTTGGGATGCCTTTCAATTAGTGGGCTATCGACCTGAGTTTTTACGCAGTATTATTAGTGATGTTGCTTTGGAGATGCAGTCTGCTCCTGACTTGAATCAAAAAATTCAAGCGGGTGGCACTTTATTACAAAGTAGAATTTGGGCTGAAATTGAAAATGAATACACATCTCTTTCGGCATTACAGCAGGCGATTATTCGGGTGATGTCGGTTCAGCATGGCCAATTTAGCCCATTCAGTGCCAGCTCAATGGCTGAATATGGTGCGGTAGCTCAAGGCCTATCAACAGGGTCTATTCAGACGGCTTTGGATGCCTTACGAGAGCGTGGCATTGTATGGAAGGAGTCGCGCGGTGCCTATGAATTGGAAGATGAATCATGGAATACATGGCTTAAGATGAAAAATATCGTTCATTAATTTACTGGATTTCTCTAATGCCAATAAATAGCCAATCTACATGCCTTGAGTTAAAACAGCATAGCTTGGCCTTTTGGCAATCGGCCCTAGGGCTAACAAATGCAGAAATGCTTAGCTCTAAGCACGCAATTAGCCATGCTGGGCATTATTTATCCAAATCAGGCGAGCAGTCTATTTTCCATTTTACGCATTTAGCCAATGGTAAACAGGTGCTTGCACTACCCGAGAAAACGCTGCCACTGCTTGCTTCAATCGATTTAAATAAAAATCGCATGTTGATTGATGCCGCAATTCTAGCGGCAGGGTTTGTAGAGCAATATCGTGATATTGACTATTACCCGAAATCCAACAATCAAATCAATTCGTTTAAGTGCATAAGTAATAGTATTCAATGTCTAAATTCAAGCTCGCTGCTATTTAAAGAATTACTACCTGATTTTTTACGTCAGCAAACAGCAGAAGATCTTGATGTTTTAGATTTGGAAGATGACGAGGCCGTTGCCCTTGTGGCGGATGGTGCAATACAGGCCATTGCCCGTTATGTGCCATTAAAACTATCGCCTTTAATTGCGGACATCACGGTTTTAGTGAACCCAGGTGCACGACAAGGGGCACTGGCGACTACGGTGGTATCGCGCCTTTGCGAGCTTATTCTTAGCCGTGGCTTAATTCCCAGATATCGAGTTGCCCATGATCACTCTGCAAGTATTAAAGTCGCAGAAAAATTGGGTTTTACACCCCAATTTACCATTACGGCTTGGCGGATTAAGGCTGGGGATTCACCTTCCAACATAAATGCTTAAGTATGAGGCCCGAGGCTCGTTTTCTTCTATGTACTCATGCGCGTGGGCACAAAGACGTGCCCACCCTACATTGCATCCTGTCCTATCCACAAGGACAGCTCCCGCCATCTCGCTTATACTTCGCACCCGTCAGAAATATTATCTAAGGCCCATCATGTCCTTTGCCACTCTGGGGCTATCACCCGCCGTTTTACTTGCTGCTAGCAAAAAATCCTATATCACTCCAACGCCTGTGCAGGCGGCGGTGATTCCTGCTGTGCTATGGGGAGAGGATGTTTTGGCGCAGGCGGCCACGGGCTCGGGTAAAACCGCTGCTTACGTTTTGCCGCTGCTGCATCTTATGACGACGGGCAGTAGCAAGGTGCTGATTCTGGTACCCACGCGTGAGCTGGCGGTGCAGGTTGGGGACGAGATCAAAGGCTTGCTGGCGGCTTTAGGCAAAATGACTCGGCCTATCAAGCTGGTGACGGTCTTTGGCGGGGTGGCGATTAATCCGCAAATGATGCAGCTGCGTGGTGGGGCCGATGTGCTGGTGGCAACGCCTGGGCGCTTACTGGATTTAATCGATAAGAACTCGGTTCGGCTCGAGTTCTTTAATACCCTGGTGCTGGATGAGGCCGATCGCTTATTAGATATGGGCTTTGCTGCCGAAATTAACCGCATCTTGGCGCTGTTGCCGGCTAAGCGCCAGAGTCTGTTTTTCTCGGCGACTTTTCCTGACGAAGTAACAGCGCTGGCCGAGGGGATTTTGCATCAGCCTAGCCGCGTGACGATTGAAAACACCGAGATCAACCAGCCGGATATCTTGCAGCGCGCGATCAGCGTCGATGCCCATGCTCGCACAGCGCTACTGGCTCAGCTGATTCAAGACAATGGTGGGCAACGGGTGCTGGTGTTTGTGGCTAGCAAGCAGGGGGCCGAGCTACTTGCAAATCAACTTTACGCCAAAGGCATTAACGCCGCGCCATTTCACGGCGAGTTTAGCCAAGGAAGGCGTAATCAAGTGTTAGCCGAGTTTAAATCAGGCAATTTGCAAGTGGTGGTCGCCACCGATTTGGCAGGCCGAGGTATCGATATCGATGCGCTGGCTTTTGTGGTGAATTACGATCTGCCCAGATCCCCCATTGATTACACCCACCGCATTGGCCGCACTGGCCGCAATGGTGCAAGTGGCTGCGCAATCAGCTTTGTTGCCGCCGCCACTGAAACGCATTTCCGCCTGATAGAAAGCCGCACGCATATTCGCCTTGTTAGAGAAGTGATCGCAGGTTTTGAACCCCTACAAACTAGTGCGTCTGCCGTGCCGAATAGCGGTGGAGTTAAGGGGGTAAGGATGAGTAAAAAAGATAAACTGCGCGCGGCAGCAGCTAGGGAAGAGAAGGATTAAACATGTAGGGTGGGCACGATGTTGTGCCCACATGTAGCCACATCAATCTTCCTGATTATCCCTCTTGCTCAAACAAAGCCATATATGACATGCAGGTCAATGTCCTGTAGGGGCGCTGCTTGCTGCGCCCTTTTCAGCGAGGGCGCAGCAAGCAGCGCCCCTACGCGTTAGCACTATCTCAGGCCAACGACAAAAAATAAGCAAGAGACATAATCAGGTCAATCTTTACCCGTGGGCACAAACACGCGCCCACCCTAAGCAACAAAAGGTTAGTTTTTTAGCCCATCATCACCAAATATTCACCCGTTTATCTTCGCTTCTTAATGCCGCTTTATCGCAAGAAAATGCGGCGGCAAATTCTGGCATATTGGCGGTGGGGGCAAGTACACGGTATTTATCTGGTGAATGCGGATCGGTCAGTATTTGCATACGCAAGGCTTCATTGCGAACATTGTTTCTAAAGCTTTGTGCATTAGCAATAAAGAAGCGTTGCTCCTGCGTTAATCCATCTATTTTTTCCGGCTGTGGTTTGCTCGCCAGCGATTTCTGTAATGCGATAAAGGCAATTTTTAAACCGCCTAAATCGGCGATATTTTCGCCAGCGGTGAGTTTGCCATTGATATGTAATTCATCGATGGGATTAAATTCATCGAATTGCTTAGCAATCTTACTCACTCTAATTGCAAAGTTCTTTTTATCATCGCTGCTCCACCAGCTTTTTAAATTGCCATCGCCATCAAATTGGCTGCCTTCATCATCAAATGCATGGGTTAATTCATGGCCGATGGTGGCACCGGTATTACCATAATTGCTAGCGGTATCTGCCCCTATATGAAACAGCGGCGCTTGCAAAATGCCCGCAGGGAACACAATCTCATTCATGCTTGGGTTGTAATAAGCATTGACGGTAGAAGGCGTCATTCCCCATTCATTTCTATCAATTTCTTTACCTAATTTGGCAAGCTGGCGTTTGAATTCAAATTCATGGCCGTGTTTAATATTGCTCACATAAGATTCTTTACTGATTTGCAAAGTACTGTAATCTCGCCAAGTATCTGGATAAGCAATTTTAACGGCGATTTTATCCAGTTTTTTTAAAGCTTGCTGCTTGGTGGCATAACTCATCCAGTCCAGCGTTTTAATTTGCTCAGCCATAGCATATTTAATATTGCTGACCATATCTAAAGCTTCGGCTTTGGCTGCTGGGCTGAAGTATTCAGCGACATAAAGCTCACCTAATGCCTCACCTAAATTTTGATCTACACTTTTTAATACCCGCTTCCAGCGCGGCCTTAATTCTTTTGCCCCAGATAAGGTTTTACTATAAAAATCAAAATCTGCATTTACAAAAGCTGAGGAAAGATATTTAGCTCGGTTATGGACTAGATGCCAGCGCAAATAAACCTTCCAGTCATCCAAAGATACGGTGTTAATAATATGGTTAATATGTTTAAAGAATTTAGGCTGGGCAATATTCATATCATGCGGCACAGCAATGCTTAATTCTTCAAAGTAATCGCGCCATGCCAGGTTGGGGCTGAGTTTTTGCAAGCCTTTTGCGCTGAGCAGATGATAAGTCGCCTCAGGATCGCGCTGCTCTACCTTCGTCATTGAAGCATGGGCAAGGCCAGTTTCTAAACGAAGAATACGAATAGCATTTTTTTCAGCCTGCTGAGGCTTATCCCCCAGTAGGACAAATACCTGAACCAAGTGGGCTTTATATTGCTGGCGGATGGTTTTATTTTTACTATCCGTTTTTAAATAATAATCTCGGTCTGGCAGGCCCAAACCGCCCTGCGATAAATCGACAATATAGCGCAGAGAGTTCTTTGCATCTTGATTGATATTAAAATCAAATAAGGGATTAATGCCCTCGCTATGCAATTGGGCGATGGTGCGAATTAAATCTTGCCTTGTTTTGATTGCCGCAATTTGGCTTAGCCGCTCAGCCAGCGGCTGAGCACCAGCCGCCTCTATTGCCGTCTCGTCCATTCCGCTTAAATAAAATGCACCTACTTTATCCGCCACTGGATTGGGGCTGGTGGATTGTGCAGCCTTCTCAATAATCTTTTTAAGCGCATCCAGATTTTTTTCAGCCACCTCGTCATACGCCCCATAGCTTGCTCGGTCTGCCGGAATGGGATGCTCGGCCAGCCATTTACCATTGGCAAATTGATAAAAATTGCTGCATGGATCGGCCGCTCTATCCATTGTTGCGGCTTCTAACACCAAACTATTAGCGTGGCTTAAAGCCGATCCAGCAATAAATAAAGCCGTAATGGCGGTGCGAATTGGATTGGGCATGGCGAGTCTTTGAGTGGATGGTTTGGCTTTGAATCTACGCAGTTATGCTTTTAAAATATATTGGGGTAAGCGAGATGTAAAAAAATGCAGCATTAAGTAATGCTTGCCAAGTGATTGAGTCCTCAATATAGTTGTAAAAAACAACTATATTGAGATTGGCATGAATTCAAGAGCGCTAAGGGCCGTATCGCGGGATATTGTTCGTGAATTAGGTGTGTTTGCTAAAAAATGTGGAAAGGTCGATCTCAGCCCCGTTGAGGCGCATATTTTGATTGAGCTGGAAAGCGCTAGCTTCACAAGTTTGCAATTGGTCGAGCGCTTGCGCATTGATAAATCCAACGCCAGCCGAGTTTTACAAACAATGCTAGAGCAGGGTTTGATTGAGTGGCAGGCGCATCTCAGTGATAAAAGAAGTAAGCAGGCCGTGCTAACCCTGATGGGTAAAGAGCTATTACAGGCGGTGCATGGGCAATATGATGGCGAAATTAATCAGGTTTTACAGCAGCTAAGCCACGCCGAGCAGCAGGCTTTGGAGGCGGGTTTAGTTTTGTATCGGCAAGCTTTAGTCAAAGCCCGTGCCCAGCAAGGCTATCAAATCCGCCGAATGTTAGAGGCGGATAATCAGGGCGTAGCGGCGGTGATTCGCCAAGTATCGGCAGAGCACGGCTTGAGCGCGGCTCAGGGTTATGGCGTGGCAGACCCGTATTTGGATCAACTTTATCCATGCTATCAGCAGGCAGGCGCTGCTTATTGGGTAATTCAAAAGGATGCTGGTGAGCTACTTGGTGGTGCAGGTATTGCTCCGCTAGCGGGCGCTGTGGGATCAGTATGCGAGTTACAAAAGATGTATTTATTAAGCAGTAGCCGAGGCTTAGGTTTTGGCCAACGTTTGCTTAATATTGCCTGTGATTTTGCAAAGCAGGCGGGGTATCAGCAGTGCTATCTGGAAACCACGGCCAGCTTACCGGCAGCGCTCGCCCTGTATAAAAAAATGGGCTTTAGGCAAATTGCTGAGGCTATGGGCGACACCGGCCATCACTCGTGCGAGATTTTTATGCTGAAGGATTTATGGGAACCTCGAAAAACCCATCTGGTCTCATAATACTGCGTTGCGCATTAAAAAAACCTCCTTACATATCAACGCATATGCAGCGTCGATTTTTTTAATACGCGCCTTGTCTTATTTAGAAATATAGGCTTTTCGAGGCCCCCATGTAAAAAACAAAACCCCGCCTTTTAAAAAGACGGGGTTTATTTTTAGTGCCTTAAAGCCGTTTACTTCTTAGCTACATGGTGGCCGCCAAAGGCATTGCGCATCATGGATAGCAATTTAGCCACGTAATCGCCTTTACCTTGGGTGGTGTAGCGCTGGAATAGCGACGCTGCGATCACTGGAGCAGGAACGCCTAGCTCTACGGCTTCTAGTACAGTCCAACGGCCTTCGCCAGAATCGGGTACGAAAGGTTGGATGTCTTCTAGCTTGGTGTCGTTTTTTAGGGTGTCGGCGGTTAAGTCGAGCAACCATGAGCGAATCACCGAGCCATGACGCCATGTTTCAGCTACTGCAGCTAAATCAAGATTCAGCTCTTTTTTAGCTTCTAAGAGGGCAAAGCCTTCGGCAAAGGCTTGCATCATGCCGTATTCAATCCCGTTGTGAACCATCTTCACATAGTGGCCGCTGCCAGCCGGGCCTGCGTGAATCCAGCCACGATCGGAAGCCGGAGCCAAGATTTTGACGAAAGGTTCAGCCATCGCAAACGCGTCTTTTTCACCGCCAATCATGATGGTGTAGCCGTTAGCTAAGCCCCATACGCCGCCTGATACACCCGCATCCATAAACTTAAAGCCTTTGGCATTGAGTTCTTTAGCGTGGCGTTGCGAATCTTTATACATGGCGTTTGCGCCATCAATAATCAAATCACCTGGAGCTAATAATGAAGTTAGCTCACCAAACATGGTTTCGCTGATTTCACCAGCAGGCAACATCATCCACACCACGCGTGGGCTTGGCAATTCGGCAATCAGGCTGGCTACGGAGTCAAAACTGCGGATATTGGCGTGTTCAGCGGCAAGTTGGGTGCGCGTTTCAGCACTTACATCAAAGCCAAATACGGTGGCACCACCAGCGGCAAGGCGGCGAGTCATATTTGCGCCCATTTTACCGAGACCAATCATTGCAATTTGCATTTTGAGCATCCTTGTTTGTTCGTTTTCTCTTGCTTGGCTTGTGCCCAAGCGGGAATGTCATGCAGCATGAACCTTAGTCGCATGTCTGCCAATTGGGAATTATGGCACTATGCCTTGTGCGTAGTGGGAAGCAAATGCCTACAAAATGCGGTAAACGCCCTTTCTTACTATTTTTTAGCAATTTTGGGCTTATTTCAGAGAAATTGATCTCGATTAAAGCAGAATATGTTGCGATGCAGTATGATGAATAAGTGTCATAAAGCGTGTGGGCTTTGTGGCATGGTCGCTCTGTGTGTGGGTTGATTAAGGCGTGCGGTGCTGCTTTTTGCAGACGCACGCTTTTTTCTGCGCGTTATTCTGGCGTTTGTTTGATATAGCTTAAAAGGCACGGTGTCAGATGTATTTAAGCTCCCCATGTTTATCATTCGGGGGTGCTTATGGCCCTGCCACAACTTGTTTGCCCCGCTGGCAGCCTGCCCGCCTTAAAAACCGCGATCGACCAAGGGGCTGATGCGGTTTATTTGGGTTTTAAAAACGCCACCAATGCCAGAAACTTTGCTGGCCTTAATTTTAGCGATGCTCAACTGACGGAAGGCGTGCGCTACGCCCACGCTAAATGCCGTGAAGTGCTGATCGCGATTAATACCTATGCCCAGCCGGGGCGAGTTGCCGAGTGGCGCACATCGGTGGATAAGGCGGCTGATTTAGGCGCAGATGCCGTTATTTTGGCTGACTTAGGGCTGTTGGAATACGCTCACCGCACCCATCCCCATTTGCATCTGCATTTATCGGTGCAAGGCTCTGCCACTAATTTTGAAGCCATTAATTTAGCCCATGAATGCTTTGGCGTGCGCCGCGCCGTGCTGCCGCGCGTACTGACGCTGCCGCAAGTTGAATATGTGATTAAAAATACAGTGGTAGAGATTGAAGTGTTTGGCTTTGGCAGCCTCTGCGTGATGGCTGAGGGCCGCTGCATTTTATCGAGCTATGTAACGGGGCAATCCCCCAATACCCACGGTGTGTGCTCCCCAGCCAGCTTTGTTCGCTGGGAAAACCACGGTGATCGTATGGATGCGCGTTTGAATGGTGTATTGATTGATCGCTTTGAAGCGGGCGAGCCTGCGGGCTATCCAACCCTTTGTAAGGGGCGTTTTGAGGTGGCAGGGGATACCTATTACGCCATGGAAGAGCCAACCAGCTTGAATACGCTAGCTATCCTGCCGGAGCTAATGCGAATGGGTGTAGCGGCGATCAAGGTAGAAGGCCGCCAGCGCAGCCCATCTTATGTTGGGGAGGTAACCAAGACCTTGCGTATGGCTATTGATGCCAGCGCTGACCCTCGTTATTCAGTTAAACCTGCGTGGCAGGCGGCTTTAGATAAGGTATCAGAAGGGCATCAGCAAACGCTGGGCGCTTATGATCGGCCGTGGCGTTGATGCTTAATTATCACTCCAATACTGGCGCAAAAAAATGCTAAGCCTGAATGACAGAAACAAGCGTAATAGTGTTTAGTTTTCTCTGTAGAACGCTGTGCTCTTTGTGTTTGCTGTGCTTAAAGATTTAGTAATATTCTATTAACAGGTATTTATGAAACTCTCCCTCGGTCCCATCCTTTATTACTGGCCTAAGCAGCAGGTGTTAGATTTTTATGCCGAGGCACTGACTTGGCCTGTGGATGTGATTTATCTGGGCGAGGTAGTTTGCTCGCGTCGGCATGAGCTACGCAGTGCAGATTGGCTTGAGCTGGCTAAAACCTTGCGGGCAGCGGGTAAAGAGGTGGTGATTTCTTCGCAAGCCTTGCTGGAATCGGCCAGTGATTTATCTAGCTTAAAAAAGCTAGCCGAAGCGGGGGGGTGTATCGAGGCCAATGACTTGGGCGCGGTTAAAGTGGCCCGTGATTTGGGGATTCCCTTTGTGGCTGGGCCACATCTGAATATTTATAACGGTGTAGCACTAGATTGGTTTGCCACTCAAGGCGCAATACGCTGGCTGCCTTCCTTAGAAAGTAGCCAAGCCGATATTGCTGCCATTTTGGCGGAAAAAACCACCGCCATTGAAACCGAAGTCTTTACTCACGGCTATTTGCCGCTGGCATTTTCAGCGCGCTGCTTTACCGCACGCTATTACGGGCTAAATAAAGATGCCTGTGAGTTTCGCTGCCTAGATCATGCTGATGGGCAGTTGGTAGCTACGCGTGAAGGCCAAGGTTTTTTACGGCTGAACGGCATTCAAACCCAATCATCCGCCTGCCAAGCGCTGTATGCCGAGCTGCCACAAATGGCCGAGATGGGCATCGATATCCTGCGCATCAGCCCCCAAGCCACAGGCACGAGCGAGCTGGTGGCAGCCTATGCCCAAAAATGCAGTTATCCCAAGGCTATCCACGACTTTTCAACAGCTTATCCACAGGGGATTGTGAATGGTTATTGGCATGGAGAAGCAGGTATTAAGGAATGTATATGAAACGCTTACGTCAATTTATCTTATTAAAGCTACCAGAAGCGCCTCTTGCCATTGCTTTGGCGAGCAGTTTGAATCTGGTCAAAAGCAAGCTCTGGCCAGAGGAAGATTTTATATGGCTGGCTGGGCGAAATATTCGCTTAGAAGTGCTGGATATTGGTCGAGGCCTGACGCTGTCTTTTCAAAATGGCGGCTTTAAGCGCGGGACCGGCACAGCAGACGTAAGCTTTAGTGCCAGCCTTGCTGATTATTTGGTGCTGGCCCGACGCTTAGAAGACCCCGATACGCTGTTTTTTCAGCGCCGCTTAAGTATTGAGGGCGATACCGAGCTGGGGCTCACGCTAAAAAACTTGATGGACGCGACTGATTTTGAGCCGCTCCTAGCGTGGTTACCCAGCAGATTGCGTGCACATTTGCCGGTTTGATTGCCGTGTAGGACGGGTGAAACCCACGTATTTATTCAACATCACTCGCGGGTTTCACCCGTCCTACGAATGGCATAGTGCTTAAGTTGATAGGATTGGGCTGAAGTGGGGTGTTAGCTAGCTTATATTTGAGCGAGAGCGTTCTCTGCAAATATTTGAGCTATTCAATGTAAATCCTTGCAATAAATATCATATCTTAATCAGTTGATAAGATTGCAAGGATATAATGCGATTCTTTTCAGGCTATTGGGCAGAGTATCAATGGATATCGTATTGCTGTTTAAGTCGCTCATTATGGGCATGGTTGAAGGTATTACGGAGTTTCTGCCTATTTCTAGTACTGGGCATTTGATTCTAACCGGTGATTTGCTCAATTTTATGAGCAAAGAAAAGCGTGACGTGTATGAAATATTTATTCAACTAGGCGCTATGCTGGCGGTAGTCTGGGAATATCGTGCAAAACTAACACAAACACTAACCGGCGCCGCTAAGCCAGGTGGAGAGCGTAATTTGCTGCTGGCGGTGGTGGTTGCATTTATTCCTGCTGCTATTTTAGGGCTGTTATTTAGCAAAACCATTAAAGCGCATTTATTTCAGCCAGTGCCGGTGGCGATGGCGTTTATTGTTGGCGGGATCATTATTCTTTGGGCTGAAAAACGTCAAGCTAACAAAGTGCCGGTGGTTGAGTCGGTAGACGATTTAAGCCTAAAAGATGCACTTAAAGTAGGTCTTTGCCAGTGCCTTGCTTTAATTCCGGGGACTAGCCGCTCTGGTGCCACCATTATTGGCGGGATGTTTCTTGGCATTTCTCGCAAGGCGGCAACCGAGTTTTCATTCTTTTTGGGGATTCCAACGCTGGGTGCGGCATCCATTTATAGCCTGCTAAAACATCGCCACGAGTTGGATATTGGCGATAGCGGTGTATTTGCTGTGGGTTTTATTGCCTCGTTTATCTTCGCTTTTATTGCTATTCGTGCGCTGATTAAATTTATTTCTACTCATACCTTTGTTGGCTTTGCCTATTACCGAATTGCCTTTGGCCTTATCGTATTAGCCACCGCGTATAGCGGCCTTGTGAGTTGGACGGTTTAATTTAGGTACGGCATGCCGTGAGTAGCGTGGGCACGTTTTTGTGCCCACGCGGATGCGCCAATCTTCTTAGGCATGCCGTGCCCCTACATTTAAGCCAGCAACACCATCAACCAATGATCTAGCAATAAAGCCGCAAATAAATACGCCAAATATTTAATCGAATACTTAAATAATTCGCGGGCAATTAGATCGCCTTCGGCTTCTTTCTCTTCCTGCCATAGCTTAAATGCGCGTGATAAAAAGCCGGTATTAAGAATGACGATGCTAATGCCGTAAAGCCAACTGCTCATTCCAATGGCTAATGGCAGGGCGGTGACAGCGGCGAGGATAGCGGCGTAGAGCAAAATAGATAAACGAGTAAATGCCAAGCCGTGGGTAATGGGCAGCATAGGCAAGCCCGCTTTGGCGTAGTCATTGCGGCGGTAGATGGCCAGTGCCCAGAAATGCGGCGGGGTCCAAGTGTAAATAATCAGAAATAACACCATCGCTTCAGCTGGCACACTGCCCGTAACCGCTGCCCAGCCTAAAATCGGTGGCATGGCCCCAGATGCACCGCCAATCACAATATTTTGCGGCGTAGCACCTTTAAGCAGACGGGTGTAAATCACTGCATAGCCAAAGAAAGTGGCCAGCGTTAGCCACATGGTCAGCATATTTACCCACGCCCCAAGCATCCATAAGCCCAGTGCCGTGGTGAGCAGGGCATAAATCAGCGCATCGCTTGGTTTTACCGATCCTTTAACCAGTGGCCGTTGCTCGGTGCGGCGCATATTGCTATCGCGCTCGACCTCAATCAGGCAATTAAACGCCGCGGCCCCACTGGCAACTAGGCCAATGCCTGCAGTGGCGGCCAGTATCAGGCTGAAAGCAGGCAGTGTAGGGCCCGCCAGCAGCATGCCCACCACCGCACAGAAAACAATCAAGGCAATCACGCGTGGCTTGCCAAGTTTCAGCAGCTCAGTCAGCTGGGCATGGGAGCGGGTAAGGGCGAGAGTACGCATGGTTAGACTCCGGTAAATTAAATCTGCGAAGAAGCTGTAATGCCGTTCACTTAAGCGGTTTTTTTGAGTTCCCCCCTTTGTAAAAGGGGGAAGCTCAGGTCAAAACCCTAGGTGGATGGCATTGTCGTTGAAGCCGCTACTTTTCCCTCTCTTGGGGTAAGGCTTAGGGGAGAGGTTGCTTTAGCAATATTTTGAACTGGTAAAACCTGTGCCAATACCGCAACCACCAGCATCAGTAAAATCGCTGCACCGCCGTTATGCGCCACAGCCAGTGGTAGTGGTAAATCAAACCAAACATTGCTGATGCCTAGCGAGATTTGCAGTAGTAGTGCTGCAGCAATCAGCCCCGCCCATCTTGGACTGGCTTTACGCAACTGCCAGATCAGCGCGCTGATACAGATAAGCAGCAGTAAAGCACCCAGCCGGTGCAGCCAGTGAATGGCCGCTAAGTGATGAATCGTCAGCGCTTCGCCATTGGTGGTATGCCCTAGCTGGCGCAGCGGCTGCATGGCTTCGCTTAAACCTGCAGGGGCGGTAAAGCTGCCTTGGCAGGCAGGGAAGCCATTGCAGGCGAGTGCTGCATAATTAGTGGATACCCAGCCGCCCAAGGCAATTTGTAGCACGATGGCAATCAGGCTGATGATTAAGATTGGGCGCAGCTGGCTGGGGAGTTGAGGCGCTAAAGTGGCGCGAGAGGTCAGCCAGGTGAGCAGCGCCAGCAGCGTCATTCCACCCAGCAAATGTGCGGTGACCACGACGGGCATCAGCTTCATGGTGACGGTCCACATCCCAAGTAGAGCTTGGAAAACAATCACCGCTAAGGGTAGCAAAATACTGATGCGGCTAAGCCGCTGGCGTTTTTGCCAGAGTAAGCAGCACGCTACCAGCACGAGCAATCCCAGCCCGCCAGCAAAATAGCGGTGGATCATTTCTTTCCAGCCCTTGGCAGGCTCTACTTCGCTACTCATATCTCGGCCAAAGTCTGCGCTGACCTTGGCAATCTCATGCGCTTCGTCCGGCGCGCTTAGCTGCCCGTAGCAGCCCGGCCAATCTGGGCAACCCAAACCCGCATCAGAAAGCCTTACATAAGCACCGAGCATCACCAGACAAAAAGTCCAGATGAGGGTGAGGTAGAGGAGTGGTTTCATTGAGTGGCTCCTGGTCAGTGAATGTTTTAAGTGCCTTCGGCACGTTGGTTTAGGAGCGGTAGCCACCGCAGGGGCGTTCTTTTCTTGAACGGCCAAGAAAAGAACCAAAAGAAGGCCGCCCCGACCAGCACGAAGGCCCCTCACTGCGGATAATCGGCCTGGCGAAAAAGGCTGCGCGCTCGCTGCCTCGCTACCCCTTTTTCGAAACCCCTGGCCGATTATTCCTCGCTCGGCGTGCTTCAAGGGGATTTTTAAGCCCCATGCCAAGAGAGTGGTTAATTGCATTTCTCGTTGTTTGTTAATGAAAAATGGTCAACCAAGTGCCTTATTATTTTTCAAGACTTGCCCAATCTCTTTCAGCGCTTTGCGCCTGCCGTCGTCGTTAGAAAGTTGTTCGGTGGAGTAACGCAGCACGGCGTTGCCGTGGGGGTCGATCAGGTAGAGGCCGCTGCTTGGTGCGTGGCTGGGTAGATAGGCGATATCGGCGCTGTTTGATGGGCAAAAGCTGGCGCGAACCATGCGCTGGCTGGCTTCCCCCTGTGCTAAACGCAACTGCCCAGCGGCAAAGAGCAGCTTGCTATGTACATCGCCGCAAGCCGCATCGGCGGCGGCCAATCGCCAAGGCCCAGGCGCTGCGATAGGGGTGGCCAGCAGCTCACCAAAGCTGTTCCCTCCTACAGGCCGCCACCATTGCCAAACAGCTTGTGCCGCCAGTATGGGTAGCAGGGATAACATAAAACATGCAATCAGTACCGTGCGTCCTTTCATAGTCTTGTCTCCCGTTTAAAGCGAATCCAAAGAAAAACGCCCACTAGGCTCATTCCCCACCAAGTGGCTGTGTAGCCAAGGTGCCGTTCTGGCGGGATAGCGGGCTGGCTGTGTTGCACGATCAAACCTGTTTCACCTGCTTGCATCAGTGCATAGGCACTGGGTTGTGGCAGCTTGCTCCATGCTGCAAAGCGGGCTGGGTTGATATTTTGAAAGATGTGGCCCGCTGGCTGGGTTTGGGCCAGCTCAACATAACGCGGCCAAGCTTGAGTGTTTACGATGGCGCTATCACTTGCCTTGGGTGGGTGGGTGTCCGGCCACCAGCCACGGTTGATCAGCACAATGCTGTGATCGTTGAGCTGAAAAGGGGTGATGACGTGATAGCCAATCTGGCCTGCTTCAATACGATGATCGAGCAGGATTTCGGCTTGTGGCAGCCATTGCCCTATGAGTTTGATCGGGCGAAATAAGGGGGGTGTTCCTTTATCCCAGGGTAGGGGAGCAAGGGCTTCTTGTTTTGCCAGTTGCTCAATTAATATTTGTTTATCGTGTGCACGGCTGAGTTGCCATAGACCCATGCAAAAAGTAATTAGGATTAAGATTGCTAAACAGACAAGCGCAGATCGCCGACGTTGCGCTAAGATGGGAGTAGACGGAGGATTTTTCATGAAGATTGTTGCCATCATCCTGCTCCTGATTATTCTGATCACTTTGGGGCGAGCGCTGTTGCAGATGGTTCGCGGCGGGCGATCCACACAAATGGTTAAAGCGCTAACGCTGCGAGTGGGCTTGTCGATTGTTTTATTTCTTTTATTATTGGCGGCTTATGGGCTGGGGTGGATACATCCCAATGCATGAGTGTTTTTTTTGTAGGGCGGGTGCAACCCGCCGTTTTCTATTTGTGCTCTAACTAAAATAAAAAAGATCTTTTTAGTGCCTTCGGCACGGTGATTTAGGTGCGGGAGTCCCCCGCGGGGGACTCCCTTTCTTGAACGGCCAAGAAAGGAAGCAAAACCGCAAACTCAAAAGCACGAAGGCCCCTCTCTGCGGATAATCGGCTCGGCGAAAAAGGCTGCTCGCTCGCTGCCTCGCTACCCCTTTTCCGAAACCCCGAACCGCTTATTCCTCGCTTCGGCGTGCTTAAAGGGGGGATTTAAGCCCCATGCTATGAGTTGCGAAATAAACTCAAATGGTTGGGAGATATTCCAAATCCAAATCCAAACCCAAACCCAAACCCAAACCCAAACCCAAACCCAAACCCAAACGATTTAACTCCGAGCTTGTTTTTCTCCGTGAAACTCCGTGTTCTCTGTGTCCTCCGTGGTTCAAGATTTGGGTTTTCTAGTGTGTTGCTTATAGCCAATAAACAAACACAAATAAGATCAGCCACACCACATCTACAAAGTGCCAGTACCAAGCTGCCGCCTCAAAGCCGAAGTGATGTTCGGGGGTGAAGTGGCCACGCATGGTTCGCACCAGCATGGTGGCGAGCATAATGGTGCCAACTAAGACGTGCATGCCGTGAAAACCGGTCAGCATATAAAAGGTTGCGCCATAAGCGCCTGAGCTCATTTTTAAGCCTAGCTCGGTCCAGCCGTGATGGTATTCAACGGCTTGTAGCGTTAAAAATAAGGTGCCAAGCAAAACGGTAAATAGCAGGCCCAGCTTGAGTTGGCCGCGTTTGTTTTCCATTAAGCCCCAGTGCGCCCAAGTGAGCGTTGCGCCGGATGTGAGCAGCAAAGCGGTATTGATGGCGGGTAGGCCAATGGCAGCCATGGGGGTGTAGGGTGCGGCTTTGGGGCCGGTTGCGGCTGGCCAGCTTTCATGAAATCCTGACCAAAGCAGGGTGTTGGTGTCCGAAAAGAAACCCAGCTCAGGCACGGAAATGGTTCGGGTATAAAATAGCGCGCCAAAAAAGGCGGCGAAAAACATGACTTCAGAGAAAATAAACCAGCTCATTCCCCAGCGAAATGAATAATCAACCTGAGTACCATAGCTGCCGCTTTGTGATTCTTTAACCACATCGCCAAACCAGCCAAAAATCATCCAGATGAGAATGGCAAAACCCAGTAGCAGAATCCAGCTACCAGCGGCAATGCTATTCATGGCAAAGGCCGCGCCTAAGCCCATACAGAATAAGGCTGCTGATCCCACCACCGGCCAATGGGATGGTGCAGGCACAAAGTAATGTGCATCGTGAATTCCGTTTTCTACATTCATTTCATTACTCCAGTAATGTAGGCTGGGCAGTTTTCTTGCCCACGCGTGAGGCGGTAAACGTGGGTAAAAAGACATGCCCACCCTACGATGTAGCGATCAACACTCGTACTAGTAAGAACACGCTCAATGCCAAACACAGTGCCAAAAATAGCCCCGCAGCAATAATTTGCTGTGGCTTTAATTTAGCGCTCTCGGCATTTTTACGGCTGCGGACGCCAAAAAAGGCAGCGAGTACGGTTTTAAGCGCTGCAATCATGATTTTAGCTCCGGGTGCAGCGTGTAAGAGAGCGTGGCAGCGCCTAGTTCTTCGGGTAGCTCTTTTGCCACCAGTAGTACAACGGTGACATCACGTTGCTCATTTGGGGCTAAGGTGAGCGCATCAAAACAAAAGCATTCCAATTTTTGCAGCAACCCTGCCGATCTGGCAGGGGCAAAGCTGGGTATGGCACGTACTTTTAAGGGCTGATCGCTTAGATTACTGAGGCGAAACCGCGCTTTAAGTAGGCCACCTGGTTTGGCCGTCATCACCGGATCAAGCGCGGTAAGCGTGGCGGGTAAGTTATCTGCCACATTGGTATCAAACTCAACACGGATCACGGCGGCGCTAAGATTGGCATAATCGCTATTAGCCCGATCAATCCCCATGGCCTTACACAGCGCACCATAAAACGGCACCATGATGTAGCCAAAGCTAAACATCAGGCAGGCAATCACTATCATGCGGATGGCGAGTCTACGATTGGCTTGCTGGATAGATGGGGTGCTTTGCATTGGTCACCTTAGGGTGGGCACGATTGTGTGCTCACGCTGTATATGCGATAACGCGTGGGCACAGGTGCCCACCCTACTTTACATATCCATCAGCCAGCGCCGGATAATGATGCCCACAAAAAAGGCGGCGGCGATGCTGGCGGTAATCAGGGCGGTGCGCAGGTTTTTACTCATGATGATCTTCCAGTAAGCCCTGTGCTTTCAGGCCTTTTTCGACCATTTCTAAAGAGGGCGGGGTTTCCCATGTGTGGTGTGGTGCTGGTGAGGGCACTTCCCATTCCAGCGTATTTGCGCCTTCCCAAGGCTTGGCTGGCGCTTTGCCCACGCCGCCACGAATGGTGTGAATCACATTAAACAAGAAAAAGATTTGCCCTAGCCCAAAGCAGAATGCACCCACCGATGCCATGGCATTGAAATCGGTAAATTGCATATTGTAATCAGGGATGCGGCGCGGCATTCCGGCTAAGCCCAAAAAGTGCATAGGGAAGAATGTGACGTTAAACCAGATCATTGACCACCAGAAATGAAACTTACCGCGCCCCTCGTGGTACATAAACCCTGTCCACTTTGGCAGCCAGTAGTAGGTAGCAGCAAATAGCGAAAATAGTGCGCCCGCCACCAATACATAGTGGAAATGGGCCACTACATAATAGGTGTCTTGCATTTGGGTATCGACCGGTGCAATAGCAAGGATCAAGCCAGAAAATCCACCAATGGTAAACAGGCAAACAAAACCGATTGAAAACAACATCGGTGTTTCAAAAGTCATGCTGCCTTGCCACATGGTGGCGATCCAGTTAAATACTTTCACCCCCGTTGGCACGGCAATCAGCATGGTCAGAAACATAAAAAACAGTTGGGTGCTGGCGGGCATACCCACCGCAAACATATGATGGCCCCATACCATAAACGACAGAATAGCGATCGAGCAGGTGGCGTATACCATCGACACATAGCCAAACAGCGGCTTACGGGCAAAGGTGGGGATAATCTGGCTGACGATACCAAAAGCAGGCAGCGCCATAATGTAAACCTCGGGATGGCCAAAAAACCAGAAAATATGCTGGAACAATACTGGATCGCCACCACCAACGGCTTTAAAAAAATGTGTATCAAAGTGCCGGTCGGTGAGCAGCATGGTGACGGCACCTGCGAGTACAGGAGCCACCGCAATCAATAGATAAGCCGTAATCAGCATCGTCCAGCCAAACAGCGGCATTTTCAGCATCGTCATGCCTGGTGCGCGCATATTCAGCACCGTGGTGACAATATTGATCGAGCCCATAATCGACGATAAGCCTAAAAGATGGATGGCAAAAATCGCCAGATCCATCCCCATCCCTGCTTGAATGGATAGCGGCGGATAGAGCGTCCAGCCACCGGCAGCAGCACCGCCGGGTACAAAGAATGAGATCAGTAGCAGCGCGGCGGCGGGGGGGAGCAGCCAAAAACTCCAGTTATTCATCCGCGCAAAGGCCATATCGGGTGCGCCGATCATTAAGGGCAGCATCCAGTTAGCAAGGCCAGTAAACGCCGGCATAATCGCGCCAAACACCATAATTACGCCGTGCAAGGTAGTCAGCTGATTAAAGAAATCAGGTTGCCAGAATTGCAGGCCGGGCTGAAATAATTCGGCGCGAATACACAGCGCCATAATGCCGCCAGTAATAAACATCGTGAAGGCAAACCACAGATATAGCGTGCCAATATCTTTGTGGTTGGTGGCGTAAAACCAGCGTTGAATAAAGGAAACATGATGTTCCTCATGGGCGGCATCATGCCCATGAGCGGCCGGAGTGTGGAGCGCGTCGTGTGCAGTAGTCATGTCTCTAATCCTTATTTTCTGGCGGCTTTCACATCGGCGGGCATAAGTGCATCGCCCGTGGTATTGCCGAAGCTGTTGCGCTCATAGGTAATCACGGCGGCAATCTCGGTGTTGGATAGCGCATTCCATGCAGGCATGGCGTTTTTACCGCCTAGCACAACGCCCAAGTGGCCAGCCATCGGCCCAGTGGCAATTTTTGAGCCAGCCAGCGACGGGTAAGGGCCAGCGCCCTTACCGTCGGCCTTATGACAGGCCACACAGTTGGCTTCGTAAACGGTACGGCCACGGGCAATCAGCTCGTCCTTAGTCCATTTTTTATTAGGATCATCCGCTGCGGCTTTAGCCTCGGCTTGTTTCTTACCTACCCAATCCTGAAACTCCTTATCCGTGACCACTTTAACGACGATGGGCATAAAGCCGTGGTCTTTGCCACATAGCTCGGAACACTGGCCACGGAAGGTGCCGGTGTTTTCTGCTTTAAACCAGGTATCGCGGATAAAACCTGGAATTGCATCTTGCTTAACCCCAAAAGCGGGCATCGCCCAAGAATGAATTACATCGTTACTGGTGGTTAGAATGCGGATTTTCTTACCAACAGGTACCACCAAAGGCTCGTCAACTTCCAAAAGATAATGCTCGCCCTTAGGGCTGGCTTTGCCGTGGTAATCGTTGATTTGATCCTGTTTGGTAGTCAGGCGGCTTTTAAAATCTACGCCATGATCCAAGTATTTGTAGCCCCAGAACCATTGATAGCCGGTGGCCTTGATGGTGATTTCTGAATCGCGGGTGTCTTTTTGTGCGATCACCACGCGAGCTGCAGGCCAAGCCATAGCAATCAGAATGAGCGCTGGGATAATGGTCCAGAGAATTTCGACCGTGGTGTTTTCGTGGAAAGGCTTGGCGGCGTGGCCGAGGGATTTACGGTGCCTTAAGATGGCGTAAAACATCACGCCAAATACTAAGACAAAGATCACCAGAATGACCCACATCAACAGCGTGTGCAGATTAGTGATTTCGTGGGCTATTGCTGATTGAGCAGGCTGAAAATTCATGCTTCCTGCTTGCGCAATAGCAGCAGGCAGCACTAATGCCAATGCAAGTCTTCGCATTACTCACCTCCCGAGGTGTAGCGCCTTCCTCGTAACAACAGGGTCGGTCGCAGTTTTAATCTTTATTCATATAAAAATAGCAGAAGATTTGACATATGCAAGTCAGATAGGAGACAGAATTTCTTACGCAAAGCTTTTTACCGTTTGTCTGCTTTTAGGAAGTGCCTTGCTGAATATGTACTAAAAAATAAATGACCATCTGTTTTTGTGGTCATCAGCATTTATCGGCCAAGGGGCGGGGCCAGATTCGATGATACGAATCGGCACCGAGTAAAGGCCATCACCAAGGAGGGATGATCATGAGCGTACATATGGCCGTATTAGATCAGCATTTCACGCTGCCTAAGACCAGAAAGGTAGCGGCCAATAGCCCCGTGCTATGGCTACAAAAAGGGTGGACAGATTTATGGGCTCATCCAGGGCCAAGCTTGATGTATGGCTTATTGGTTACCTTGGCTGGCGCACTGGTGTTGTCTCTAGCCATTAATCACACCTATTTATTTACCACTTCAATTACAGGTTTCTTATTGCTCGCCCCTTTAGGCGCTGCCGGTATTTATGAGCTGACTTCCGAGCGGGAAGAAGGGCGGCCAACGTCTTTTGTACAGTCGATTCGCGATTTGCTGGCCAATATGGGTCAGCTTGGCTTTTTAGGCTTGGCACTCGGGATGATTGCGATTGCTTGGGAGCGTTTTTCGGCTATTTTGTTTGCCATCTTTTACGGTGGGCAAGATGTCGGCTTAGCCAGCTACATTGGCTCGCTAACAGGTGAGTTTTTACCTTTCACCATCGTTTGGTCTTTAGTTGGGTTCTTGCTTGCTTTCTTTGTTTTTGGCTTAACGGCTATTTCTATTCCTATGCTGGCAGATCGGGAAGTGGATAGCGTAACCGCCATGATGAGTAGCCTGCGGGCAACGTCAGAAAATCGTATGGTAATGATCCAATGGGCTGCATTAATTGTGCTACTTACCGCCATTGGCTTTGTTACGGTGGTTGGCTTAATCGTGATTTTTCCTCTGCTAGGACACGCAACTTGGTATGCCTATAAAGATCTAGTTGAATAGTGGATAAAGGCCCTGCTTATTGGCTTAAGTGGGGTTCAATAGATTTTATTTATGGCTAAATCATTTTTAGTACGTCTTTTGTATTGACTCCCCGTTTAAGCTCTTGTATAGTTCGCCCCTCTGTCGCGGGGTGGAGCAGTTGGCAGCTCGTCGGGCTCATAACCCGAAGGTCACAGGTTCGAGTCCTGTCCCCGCAACCAGAATGCATTATTAGTAATACACCCGTCGCGGGGTGGAGCAGTTGGCAGCTCGTCGGGCTCATAACCCGAAGGTCACAGGTTCGAGTCCTGTCCCCGCAACCAGTGATGCATGATCAGTAATACACCCGTCGCGGGGTGGAGCAGTTGGCAGCTCGTCGGGCTCATAACCCGAAGGTCACAGGTTCGAGTCCTGTCCCCGCAACCAAAAATTCGAAAAAGCCGCTGTTCAAACGAACAGCGGCTTTTTCATGTGCGTTTTTTATGGTGGTAGATTTTTATCGCTATATATTTAAGATTTTCTGCGTTTGTGTCGCTTAAATATACAGTGCTTATTTGGTACTAGATAAAATGCGAATTAACTCAAATCGAAGCGACTCCTTGATTGCTAATACTGCAGCGGCTACCAGCCCTGCGGCCAAGCCCTCTGCTGCCAAAAATAGGGATGAAACTTCTGTATTAAGTGCCGCAAAGCAAGGCTTGCAGGCTAGCCCAGAAATCGATATGGCCAAGGTTCAAGAGATTCGTGCCGCTTTGCTGCGTGGCGAATTAAACTTTGATGCCGATAAAGTGGCGGCATTAATGCAGAGATATCACGGTGGGCGTGCTTGAATACGGTGATTCGCCAGTTTGCTGCGGATCTGCAGAGCGATGTGGGCGCTTATCAAGCTTTAATTGATTTGCTTGAATTGCAATTTACCGCCTCGCTTAATCAGCAAACTGCACAATTAAGCGCGCTACTGGCGCGTATCAGCACGCAGCTTGCCGAGATTGAATTACGCCGCCAGCGTCGTAGTAAAATTATTAAGGCTTTAAGCCCAGATGACGCGCGCTGCGAGGCCTTGATTGCTACTCTGCCCAATGCTTTGCAAAGTGTTTGCCAGCAAAAATGGCAACAATTAGCGCTGCTATTAAAGCAGGCCAAGGCGCTTAATCAGCGTAATGGTGAATTTATTTTATCGCAGCAAGAAATCATGCAAAGAATCTTGTTTGGTGAGCAGGATATTTATGATCCGCTTTGATCAAATTGGCTATTTACCTGCGCTCAATGCTGGGGCTGAAACTCCTCGCGCTCAAGCCGATTCGGCGGCATTTTCTGCGTTATTTGCTCAAACTCGCTCAGAAGTACACCGCTATATTGAAGAAGGCCAGACTCAGGCAATGCCTTTGAGCCCTGAAGGTTTTGCACTTAGAAACGCCAGTGTGCAGCCCGCGGCCTTAGATGCAGATAAGCAGGCATTTATCATGGAAATGTTGCCCTATGCACGCGAAGCTTCGGCCAAGCTGGGCGTGGCCAGTGATATTTTGCTGGCGCATGCGGCTCTAGAATCTGGCTGGGGTAAAGCGGTTATTAATCAAGCCAATGGGCAAAGTGCATTTAATTTATTTGGAATTAAAGCGGCTGGTGCTTGGCGGGGCCTGCGTGCGGATGTATTAACGACTGAATTTGAAAACGGTGCTGCGCTTAAGAAAATAGACCAGTTTCGTGCCTATCCTGATTATCGTAGCGCTTTTCAAGATTACACGTCTTTTTTTAGTGAGAGCAAACGCTTTCGTCCAGCCATGGGCTCGGGTAATAGCGCCGAAGCCTTTACCAGTGCTTTGGTGAAAGGCGGTTATGCGACTGACCCAGCCTATGCTGAAAAGCTATTAAAAGTAGTTGCAACGGTTAGAGCGCTAAAGCCTTAATATTTTCGCCTAGTATTGTAAGGGCGATACCTCCTGCGCTGATTTCACCTGCGCGTCCAACTTCTTTCCCGTACGTTTATTTCTTACCCTGATGACATCGCCTAATTTACCATTTTCCTCGGCAATCACGCTGGCTCTTATTTCTATTAACTCTGCATGCGCGATTAATTCTATTTGCTGGCCTTTTTTAATGAGATATCCGCTTGGCGCGCTCGCTTGAGCTGGTAAGGCACTGGCATTGATTAGATTTTGGCGAGTGAAGGGGCGAGGGGGCGCATTTTGTTCTAAGCGGAACATCGCTCTTGCCATATAGCGGATACTCCACTTACTGCCTGTAAGGCAACGTACTGCTACGTTTAGTAAGGCTAAATTTTTATCCGTGAATGCTTGTAGCTGCGGCTCGGAGTCGCAGGGCGGTAGTTGGGCTAAATCACGCGGAGGAATCAGCGAAATTGTCAGATAAATCTGACGCTTTGAGTATTGTTTTGCAGAGCTATCAAAGTAATTTTGTACAAATAAATTAACTTTTTCCGTTGGTTTATTATTTTCTAGGATGTTTGAGTATGCATAAGTCATTGAAAATGATAAACAAATAAGGGCGAGTGAGAATTGTCCCTGTATTTTTTTCATGTAAACATCAATATAGTAGAATATTAGGAGGTAATTATACCGTATACGGTTGCTGGGGGAATATTTACCATCCGCCATCGCCTTTTACGTGCTGAAAGGTTTTGTTATTTTTTTCAGAAAAAAATAAGAGCGAGGGATTGGTCGTGGGAATTCATTTCGATAAAGCCTTGAATATGCATCCCGAAGCCTTACGGCTGCGCTCAGAGCGTACGCAAGTTTTGGCAGCAAATATTGCAAATGAAAATACGCCAGGCTTTCAGGCTCGTGATTTTAGCTTTCGTGAACGCTTAGATGGCGCTCTGGCAACCGAAGCGGGCGAGCTGGGCGGGCTGGGTGAGGGCGACGAGTTAATGTACCGCGCTCCCAATCATCCAAGTCGCGATGGTAATACCGTTGAATTAGGCGTTGAGCAGGCTGAGTTTTCGCAGAATGTTTCAGATTTTCAAATCAGCCTTGCCTTCGTGAATATGAAGTTAAAAGGGCTGGCTAAGGCCATTTCGGGGTAATCATGTCTTTTAGAAATATCGCGCAAATTGCGGGCTCTGCAATGACAGCGCAAACCACACGCTTAAATACCATCGCCAGTAATCTGGCGAATGCTGAATCTGCCTCGGGTAATGAAGCCAGTACTTATCACGCCAGAAAGCCCGTTTTTTCAGCGCTCAGTGGCGGCAAAGTGCAGGTATTGGATGTGATTGAAAGCACTGAGCCGCTGCGAAAAGCCCACGAGCCTAGCCACCCGCTGGCAGATAGCGAAGGCAATGTTTTTTACCCAAATGTAAGCCCTGTAGCAGAAATGACCGACATGATGTCGGCCTCGCGCGCCTTTCAAACCAATGTGGAAGTCTTATCGCGGGTAAAGGCGATGCAGCAGGATTTACTAAAAATGGGCGAGAACTAAGCGCCAGAAGTGGTCATTTTCCAGATTTTTTTCCTCGATTTAGTTTCAAATCAATAAGCGCAGCCCATGTCTATCGCACTTTCCCCAACGCAGCAAAACGCCAGCCCGCAGCCGCAGATTAATCCGCTTGAGCCAGTTCAGGGCCAAAGCGATGGCAATTTCTTTATGACTTTGCTGGTGGCGCAAATCAAAAACCAAAACCCGCTTGAGCCGTCGGACCCTAGCCAGTTTGTAAATCAATTAGTCCAGCTTAATCAAATGGATAATTCCAAAAAGATGTTGGGCGAATTAAAAGCCAATTCACAAATGATGCACGATTTGCAAGTGCTGACTTTGGGCAATCATGTTGGCTCTACCGTGGCGGTGAGTGGTGGTGCTATTACCTTAGGTAAAGACGCGATATCGGGGCAATTTTCTTTAGAAAGCCCAGCTAAAAAAGTGTCTTTAGTGATTACAGGGGCAGATCAGCAGCGCACTGTGCTTGATTTAGGTAGCAAGCCGGTTGGGGATGTGGCGTTTAATTTTGATCCTAAAAAATTAGGTTTACAGCCAGGCTCCTATTCGCTTGCGGTAGAAACAGATAGCAAAGAGAAAGCGGCGGTAGAAGTTTTTGGTGTGATTAAGAGCGTTAATTTAAGTAATGGCTTGCCCATGGTGAGCATTGCAGGTTTGGGCGATTTTCCAGTGGCGGCGATTTCAAAGCTAAAAGGCCATTCTGTTTAAAGAATTAAGGATTGAATTATGAGTTTTGAAATTGCGCTTTCTGGTATCAATGCCGTTAATAATCAATTAGGTAGCATTAGTAATAATATTGCCAATTCCAGCACCTACGGTTTTAAATCAGGCCGAGCGAATTTTTCATCGGCCTATGCAGGCTCGCAGGCAATTGGGGTGGAAACCTCATCCACCACCCAAAATATCGCCAAGGGCGGTGGTTTACTGACTACGGGCCGTGCGCTGGATGCGGCCATTCAGGGCTCAGGTTTCTTTGTGACTAAAGATCCAAGTGGCGGCATGGCCTATACCCGTGTGGGTATTTTTGATAAAGACAAAGATGGCTTTATGGTGGATAGCTTTGGCCGCCGTGCTCAGGGCTACGCCCCTGTAGGTAATGGTGGCGGAACAGCCATGGGTGCGATTGGCGATATCAAAGTGCCGGTGGGGCAAGTGCCTGCTAAAGCCACGGATAAGCTGCAATTTACTGGCAATTTATCGGCTGATTGGCCTACGCCCATCATGGCCACTTTTAATAAAGATGAGGGCAGCTCGTTTAATGCCTCAATGGTTTCGACGGTTTACGATTCTGTGGGCGCTAAGCACAACCTAACTCAATATTTTGTAAAAGGAGCCGCGGGCGTCACGGCTCACTACTCCTTTGATGGCACAACGATTGCCACCACCAATACGCTGAGCTTTGATGCCAACGGTAAATTAAGCAGCCCAACAGCAGCCGTCACGCTGGCTTTGGGCACGCCTGCTAATGCTGCGCCGCTATCGATTAACCTAGATTACGCAGGCACATCACGCTTTGCTGGCGAAGTAACCAATACCGTAAACAGCGCCAATGGCTATGCATCTGGCACGCTAACCGGCGTGGTGATCGAAGAAAACGGCGAAGTGATGGCCAAATACAGCAATGGCCAAAAACAAAGCGCCGGCACGCTGGTGCTGGCTACCTTCCCGAATGAAAGTGCATTGCAGCAAATCTCTAATACCAGCTGGGCAGAAACGGCAGCTACAGGCACGGCGCTGTATTCAGCACCTGGCAGCGGTATGACTGGCAAGCTGACTGCGGGCGCACTTGAGCAATCCAATGTGGATATGACCGGTGAGCTGGTCAGCTTGATGACGGCTCAACGTAATTACCAAGCCAATACCAAGGTGATCTCTACTGAAAATCAAGTGATCCAAGCCCTGATGCAGGCGCTGTAATGGATGCCTTGATTTATACGGTAATGAGCGGCGCAGATCGCACCCTGCGCGCCCAGCAAATTCACGCTAATAATCTGGCGAATGCCGAAACCACCGGCTTTAGGGCTGATATCGAGCTGGCTAGTGCACAAGCTGTGCCAGGCTACGGCTATGAAGCCCGCCATATGGCGCAGCTGCAAGCCAGCGCGGTGGATGCTCGGGCCGGAACGGTAACACCAACAGGCCGATCCTTAGATGTGGCGCTAAAGGGTGAAGGCTATCTGGCGGTGGAATACGCAGGCGGTGAAGCCTATACCCGCAGCGGCAATTTAAATGTGGATAGCCAAGGTGCGCTGACCATCAATGGCCGTGCCGTTTTGGGTGATGGCGGGGCCATTACCCTGCCTGCTTTTGCTCAGGTTTCGATTAGCGATGACGGTACGATTTCTGTGCTGCCACAGGGCCAAGCAGGCGCTTTGCAAGAAGCAGGCAAGCTTAAATTAGTTCGCCCCAATGCCAGCGAGCTAACTAAAAATGAGGCAGGCTTAGTGGTCAGCCGCTCCGGCCAGCCCCTACCGGTGGACGACACCGTGCAAGTCTTGGGCGGCCATTTAGAGCGCAGCAATGTATCGGCAGTCGAAGAAATGATCGCCACCATGACGCTGACGCGCAGCTTTGAAGTGCAAATGAAAATGTTTAAATCCGCCGACGATATGGCCGACGCAGGCAATCGTTTGATTCGTGGGTAGTGAATGGGGCGTGATTAAGCAAGATTTAAAGGTCTTGTGATTAGTGCCTTCGGCACGTTGGTTTTGGAACGGTAGCCACCGTGGGGGCGTTCTTTTCTTGAACGGCCAAGAAAAGAACCAAAAGAAGGCCGCCCCACGAAACACGAAAGCCCCTCGTCTGCGGACAATCGAGCGGCGGCTGCGGAACTCGCTTCGCTCAAACAGTCCTCGCCGAAACCCCGCCCGCTTGTTCCTCGCCTCGGCGTGTTTCAAGGGGATTTGAAAAGGCCCCGTGCTGAGAGCGCGGTCATTACAGTTTATTTGTTGTTTGCTAATAAAAATATGTTACTCAGCGTTCATGGGGTTACCCACCCTGCGAAGTATCAATTGAACGAATAAATCACCCGGATAAGGACTATTTTATGAATCCAGCAATGTGGATCAGCAAGACCGGTATTCAGGCGCAAGACGCTAAGCTTAATGCGATTGCTAATAACTTAGCCAACGTGAATACGGTTGGTTTCAAGCGCGATCGTATGGTGTTTGAAGATTTGTTTTATCAGGTAGAGCGCCAGCCCGGCGCTAAGGTTGATCAGAACAACGCCGCGCCTTCGGGCGTGCAGCTGGGCAACGGTACTCGCCTAGCGGGTACGCAAAAAGTGTTTACTACCGGCTCGGTAATGACTTCTAGCCAGCCGCTAGATGTAGCCATTATGGGCAGCGGTTTTTTACAAGTAGAAATGGCCAATGGCGAAACTGGCTATACCCGCGCAGGCCAGCTGCAGCTTAATTCTGAAGGCCGAATTGTCAACGCGCAGGGCGTGCCGCTCTCGCCAGAAATCACTATTCCTAAAGAAGCCACATCGGTGACGATTGCAGAAAATGGCTTGGTTTCGGTCACGGTGGCGGGTAGTAATGCACCGCAAGAAGTGGGCCAAATTACCTTGGCAAACTTTGTAAATCCAACCGGTTTACTGGCCTTGGGCAGCAATTTATTTCAAGAAACCGCAGCCAGCGGCGCACCCACTTTAGGCAATCCAGGTGAAAGCTCGCTCGGCAAGCTAAAGCAAGGCTCCTTGGAAGGCTCCAATGTGCAAGTGGTTGAAGAAATGGTCGATATGATTTCGGCGCAGCGCACTTACGAGATGAATACCAAGGTGCTTTCCGCTGCCGACAATATGATGCAATACCTTGCGCAGTCTGTGAGATGAAATCCCTCTTTTTGATGCTGCTGCTCAGTCTGTTGAGCGCTTGTGTAAGCAACCCTTTGGCCGAAGCGCCAGAGCAAGATCCACCAGTGCCGGTGATTATTCCTCCAGCGGCCAAGGCTAAATCGGGCGGGGTGTTTACTGCTGACACGGCCAGCTCTTGGTTGGCGGATAGCCGCGCGTTTCGCGCAGGGGATCTGCTCACCGTGGTCTTGCAAGAAACCACGCAGGCCAGCAAAAAAGCCGGTACCAATTTTGATAAAAGTAGCGGTGTAGATATCAAGCCGACTATCTTGGGCGCATCCAGTTACGCCACCAATGTGGGCGTGCAAGCCAAGCGCGATTTTGCTGGCTCGTCTTCTAGTACTCAGCAAAATATGCTGAGCGGCGCTATTACCGTGGTGGTAGAGAAAGTGCTGCCCAATGGTCTGTTGCTGATCCGTGGTGAAAAACAACTCTCGCTGAATCAAGGCGAAGAAGCGATCCGCTTGGTGGGCTATGTGCGCAGCGACGATATCGACAGCGACAACCGCGTGATGTCGCCCCGCGTCGCCAACGCCAGAATCAGCTATTCGGGCAAGGGCGCATTAAATGATGTGAATACCGCAGGCTGGTTGACTCGTTTATTTAATAGCCCGTGGATGCCGTTTTGAGTGTGTTGGGAGCAAGAAAACCCAAATCTTGAAACACGGAGGGCACAGAGAACACGGAGTTTCACGGAGAAAAACAGAGAGTTGGCGTTGTTTTAATAGATTTTAAGTATTTTCAAATTTAGATGTATGGATTTGTATTGCAATCCGTTGCACGGGGCTTGGAGTCCCCTTGAAACACGCCGCAGCGAGGAACAAGCGGGCGGGGTTTCGGCGAGGACTGTCTGAGCGAAGCGAGTTCCGCAGCCGCCGCTCGATTGTCCGCAGATGCGGGGCCTTCGTGTTTCGTGGGGTCGCCTTCTTTTGGTTCTTTTCTTGGCGAAGCAAGAAAAGAACGCGCTCGCGGGGGCTCCCGCACCAAAACTAAGTGCCGAAGGCACTAAAAAGGTCTTTTTGTATTTAACGCCAAAGCTTGGCGGGCTTGCTCCCACCCCAAGTGCTGCACATCATTGTTTTGAAGTGGAATCTATGAAGTTTAAATATCTGTTTTGGCTCTGCCTGCTGCTGCAAACTGCCAGTGCTCAGGAATTGCGTACTTTGGTGAGTGTGGAGGGGATTCGTGAGAATCAGCTGATTGGTTATGGCGTGGTCGTGGGTTTAAACGGCACGGGGGATAACTCGCAGGTGAAGTTTGCTGGGCAGTCGGTGGCTAATTTGCTGCGCCAGTTTGGCATTAAGCAGACTGGGGAAACCAAGGTTAAGAATGTGGCTGGTGTGGTGGTGAATGCGGTCTTGCCCTCGGGTTATCACAAGGGGCAAACGGTAGATATCACCGTTTCATCACTCGGCGATGCTAAAAGCTTGCGTGGTGGTGTGCTGCTGCTTACGCCTTTACGTGCGGCCGATGGCGAGGTTTATGCCTTGGCGCAGGGCAATGTGGTGATTACTGGCTTGTCGGCGCAGGGCAGTAGTGGCTCTAGCGTCACCGTGAATACGCCGACTTCGGGGCGGATTCCGAACGGGGCTAGCGTAGAGCGTGAGATTGAAAGCGATTTTGATACTCGGCCAACGGTCACGCTCAGCTTAAAGCGCCCTAGCTTTCAAAATGCGACGCAGATTGTTAGCGCCGTAAATCAGCGCTTTGGCAAAATCGCCAGCACCCGTAATGCCACCAATATCGAGATTATTGCCCCAAGCGACCCAAGCGAGCGGGTGGCTTTTGTGGCTAAGCTAGAAGCCCTAAATATTAATGCAGCTGCCGAAGTGCCACGCGTGGTGTTTAATTCCCGCACCGGTACCGTGGTGATTAGTCAGGGCGTAACGGTGAGAGCTGCCGCCGTTTCGCATGGCTCATTAAGAATTGTGATTTCCGAAGCGCCCGCAGTCAGCCAACCAGGTGCGTTTAGCAATGGCACCACCGCTACCGTGCCTCGGTCCAAAGTGGATGTACGCGAAGGCTCTGGCCAGATGTTCCGCTGGCCGCCGGGCGCTAGTTTAAAAACGATTATCGATACGATTAACAGCACCGGAGCATCGCCAGATGACATTATGGCGATCTTGCAGGCGCTGGATCAGGCGGGTGCTTTGGATGGCGAGTTGGTGGTGATTTGATGAATCCTATTTCTTCATCGTCTTTGCAAATTGAAGCAACAGACTCGCCACCTATCGCTGAGAACGCGGCTTACCGTAAAAAAGCAGAAACGGCTGCGGTGCAGTTCGAGAGCTTTTTTATCCAAGATATGCTCAAGCAAATGCGCAAAGCCACGCGTGAAATCAGCAGCGAAGACAGTATTTTTAAAAACACCATCAATAGCGATATGCTCGATTTTGCCGATCAGGCCGTGGCGGCGGAGCTAGCCAAACAGCGGGTGTTTGGCGTGGCTAATGCCATCATGGCGCAGCTGCTGCCTGAAAAGTGACATGCCTTCACTTAGTAAAACCCAAATCTTGAACCACGGAGAACACGGAGTTTCACTGAGAAAAACAGCTTAGGAGTCTGGCTTTAATTTGGGTGCACAACAGCGCAGCGCAGCAGTGCGCAAGAAAAATACCTTGCCCGCCCTATACAAAACCAAGCTCAAGCCATCACAAACTATAGATATGTAAATACTCTGTTTAATAAAAACGCCAATCGTGTCGCCTTATAACAGAGTGCGCTGCTATTTGCAGACTGCTACACCTCCCTTTATCCCTAAATAAGCCACCCGATGCGCATGATGCAAAATGCGCTGGCCGGAGCGCTGGCTGCACAAGCCGCGCTGAATGCCGCCAGCCAAAATATTTCAAATGTACTCACTCCTGGCTATTCGCGTCAGGGCGTGGTTTTATCCGCCATTGCCCCATCGGTGGGCGATCCGCACAGTGCGGGTTCGGGCGTGGATATCCAATCGATTCGCCGTTTTAATGATCAATATCGCAGCCTGCAAATGTGGCAGGCATCGGCCAATATGGGCGAAAGCGCGGCCAAACAGGGTTATTTAACCCAGCTAGAGCAGGTGATGAGTGCATCGGGCAGCAGCATTAGCGGTGGCTTGGATAAATTTTATGCTGCTTTAGGCGCCGCCAGTGTAGAGCCTAGCTCCCTCGCGCTGCGCCAAGGTGTGATTACCGAAGCGGGAGCTATGGCGCAGCGGTTTAATAATCTAAACCGCGTATTAAGCGCCCAGCATGCCTCGATTAATGAGCAGCGCACTGCCTTAGTCACTCAGGTGAACTCCTTGGGTGGATCGATTGCCCGCCTGAATAAAGAAATTGTTGCGGCGACCGCTACTGGCGTGAATCCATCGGGCTTATTGGATGAGCGTGATCGCAAAATTGATCAGCTTAGCGGCCTAGTTGATGTGCGCGTGGTGAATCAAAACGACGGTGCCATCTCTGTTACCTTGCGTGCGGGCCAGCCTTTGGTTGTTGGCGATAGTGCATCGGTGATGAGTACCGAAGTGCAGCTTGATGGTAGCCAACTGATTAAATTGTCCTTTGCTCAGGAAAAATTCACCCTAAATGGTGGCAGTATCGGCAGTCAGTTAGGTGGCTTAAATGAGTACGAAAAAAACAGCTTAAAGCCGATGGAAGACTCGGTGCGTACCCTTGCCAGCGAAGTGGCAGGGCGGATTAATGGCCAGTTAGCTGCGGGTTTTGATTTACCCGATAGCGCTGGTGCGCTCGGCCAGCCAGGTAAGGCTTTATTTGTGTTTGATGCAAATAACCCTGAAGCAATGCTGAAACTGCGCTCTGGTGTATTGGCGGGTGATTTGGCTTTTGCGCTGGATGCGGCTAAACCCGGTGGCAGCGGTAATTTACAAAAATTAATTGATATTCAGAGTCAGCCCTTAGCGGTGCCTGGCCTTGGCACGGTAACGCTAAGCGATGCCTATGCTCAGCTTTTGGGGCGACTCGCCTCTGAAAGCCAGCAAAATCAATCCTCCTTAGCAACTGGCAAGGTGGTGCGTAATCAGGCGGAGCAAGATTGGAAAAGCACTAGCGGCGTAAACCGTGACGAAGAAGCGATGAATATCGTTGAATATCAGAAAATGTATCAGGCCAATATGAAGGTGATTGCAATTGCTAATCAGTTGTTCGATAGCACCTTAGCCATGTTCAACTGACGGAGTTTTTATGCGTATCGCCAGTACCCAGTTACAAACAACCTTGAATGATTCTTTGCAAACGGCCTCGGGCAATATGGCTGAGCTGCTGCAAAAAATGTCATCGGGTAAGCGTTATTTACTCCCTTCAGAAGACCCAATTTCTAGCGTGCGTTTACTGCGATTAGAGCGTGAAGAGGCCGCGATTGATCAGTACAAAAGCAATATCGGCGCTTTGCGTTCGCGCTTATCTATGAATGAATCTTATCTGGATGGTATGACTCAGGATCTCATGCAGGCGCGGGTTTTATTGCTGGGTGCGGACGATACGGTGTCTAAAGAAGATGTAAAAGACATTGCCGCAAGCTTAGTTAGCCTAAGAGATAGTTTGTTTTTTACGGCGAATACCAAGGATCAGGAAGGGCATTATTATTTCTCTGGCACAGCCAGCTCTATGCCAACGCTGACGTTAGATGGCACTGCGGCGGCCGGTAGCCGTTATACCGCTACTGGTAATAATGATCAGCAGCTAGTGGTGGTGGGTAATGGCGTAACGCAAGCTTCGAATGTGGCGCTGACAGAAATGGCGGCGCTGCTTAATCAGCTGGATCAATCGATTAGTGCACTGCAAAGCCCACCTGGCGGAGGCTACCGTGCCGCAGTAGAGCTGGGGATCAATGGCCTTGATATTGCGCTCAGAAGCGTTGGCAGCAAAATCGCTAATCTTGGCGGTGCGCAAAATAATATGCAGATGATGGAAGACAACCATGCCAATGTGAGTTTATCTAATCAGCAATCAGTGCGGCTATTGGGTAGCCTTGATTATGCAGAGGCAATGATTAGCATGGATGGTTATAAACTGGCCTTAGAAGCTTCGCAGAAGGCTTATGGCAGAATAAGCAACTTGTCTTTATTTGATGTACTCTGAACAAAGACTTTGCAGAAGCTTTATCGAATCAAAAACTTATCTGACGTGATTTAAAAGGAATGATGGGTATGGCAGCAGCGTTGCCCAGGCTGGACAGAAGTAATCCGAGCAGCCGCTTAGGGATTGATAGCCAGCCGGTGCTTGCACCCGCTGCGCCAGCCGTTGTTAGCATGGTGGCGGCAGTGCGCGAGCAAAAAAGCGAGCGTGCGGGTTCCTGGCGCTACAGTACCCAGTTGAACGAGCAGCTGACGGCTGGACAGCGGGCGCTGGAGTATGTTGATCAACTTAGCGATCAGCTAAGCGGGCTAAAGCTAAAGCTCAGCCAAGAGCTGGGTCAGCGCCGTGTTGACCGTGAAGAGCTGAGTAGCAAAGTGGCAGAGTTCTCCACGCTGTGGGCCGCCCGTAGCCAGCATACCGGTGGCAGCATAGATGGCCATTTAAAGTTTCATCTTGCTCAGGATGCAAAAGAAGTGTTCCGCGCCCGTGGTTTAGAGCTGGAATCCTTAAGCAGTGGCACTGCTGAAATGCTGACTTTTTATACCGGTGTGCGTGGCACTGGCCCTGCTTCGGTGGCGGTGGGCGGAGAGATCAGCCGTGAAAATCTGCTGCGCCAATTTAATCGCGCACTGGCGCCTTCTGGTATTCGCACCGAAGCCGATCAGAGCGGCGCTTTAGTTTTTTCAGTGGCAGAAGAAGCCCTACCGTCTTTGCAAAGTAAGCTAGCGATTCGGGGTGGCGGTATTCGCTTCCCCGCTGGGCAAGCTAATCGGCTTAAGCTGGAGAGTGAATTACCCGCTATTACGCCTAGCCACTGGAGCACCGATGATCACGCCAGTGTGCGGCAAAGCCTGCAAAAAGTAGTGATGGCGCTGGAGCAGCTAGAGCAAACCCGTGCAGCAATTAGTAGCGCCATGGGTGAGGCGAAGCTGGCGATTGAGCAGCTTTCCACCATGAATGAATCAGAATGGGCGCAAAGCTTTGTCGGCGATTTTAATGGCCGTTTTAATCAGAGCAGCGATTAC
Organism: Iodobacter sp. CM08; assembly: GCF_033446605.1. Taxonomy (NCBI): domain Bacteria; kingdom Pseudomonadati; phylum Pseudomonadota; class Betaproteobacteria; order Neisseriales; family Chitinibacteraceae; genus Iodobacter; species Iodobacter sp. CM08. The sequence goes on from NZ_JAWQUO010000019.1 coordinate 57,732, forward strand.
CGTTTTTTTAGCGACATCGCTCCGGCGCTGATGGGAATGAGCCGCTACCGTGTGTTGTCTTTGCTAGCGTTAAGATAGTGCATCACTTTCGTTAGCGTGTTTTTTAAGCCCTATCGCCTAGTTTATAGCCTTGTAATTTAGTCTCTCAGCTACTTTAAAGGGAGATGGAGAGGTTTTTATGCCTATGCTGCTTGCTATCTGCTGCCTGCTTTTGCCTTTATTTTGTTCTGCAGAAGCGACGATTCAGGTGGGCACTGGTTATTCTAAGCCACCCTATGTTATCTCTGAAACTCAAAGTGGCTTGGAGCTTGATATTGTGCGCGCGGCGCTGTCGGCTGAGCAGTTACAAATGAACGTCGTATTTTTGCCGCCAGCACGGGCGCTACATATGTTTAAAAGCGGCGAACTTGACGCTATTACCACGGTAAATGAAGGCTCTCATTTAGTTGGTTATTGGTCAGATTCGCATATTTTTTACCAAAACTACGCCATTACGATGGCAAGCAGGGCCATTGTGATCAAGAAAATGGCCGATTTAGCTGGGCACAGTATCGCCGCCTTTCAAAATGCCAAACTCGCACTTGGCCCCGAATATGCTGCAGCAATTACGCAGGCCAGCTATCAAGAAATACCCAATCAACTGACGCAAAACAAATTGCTTTATACCGGCAGAGTTGAGGTGGTTATTGGCGATCGACTTATTTTTGAGTACCTGAATCATAGCTTGGCTAGTCGTTTTAATGTGCAGCAAAAGCTGCAATTTAGCGCTATTTTTCCACCAACTCATTATAAAGTCTTGTTTCGTAACCGTGATTTACGTGACCGCTTTAATCAAGGACTTGCCACCATTCACCATAATGGCGTTTATCATCAGATAGAGCAGAAATACCGTTCTGCCCGTCTTACGCACTAATTCCTTCAGTTTTATTCTTAGCATGTAAATATTTACTAATATACTACTTAAGAAACTCCACGGGCTTGCCGCCTTAGGTAGGTAGAGGCGCCCAATGGCGGGTGCCGTTACTTTGTCATTTGGAGTTCTTCCCCATGTTGAGCCTGCACACAAACGCCGCTGCCCTTTCTACCCAACGTAACTTAGGCACTAGCCAATCTGCTTTGACCACATCCATGACGCGTCTGGGTACAGGTCTGCGCATTAATTCTGCAATGGACGACGCTGCTGGCTTGCAAATTGCCACACGTATGGATGCACAAAGCCGCGGTATGCAAGCGGCGATGAAGAATACTCAAAACGGTATCAGCATGTTGCAAACAGCTGAAGGCGCTTTGGGCGAAGTAAGCAGCATCTTATTGCGTATGAAAGACCTTGCTACTGAAGGCGCCAATGCGACTGCGTCAGCAGATGACAAAACCGCAATGCAATCAGAATTTGATGCATTGGGTAAAGAAATGGCCAACATCATGAAGAATACTTCTTTTGGTGGTGAAAAATTAATGAATCAAGGCGCCGCTCCTGCATCTTCAGGAAAGCTTGCTGGTGCAGCAATTGACTTTCAAATTGGTGCTAGCGCAGCAGAAAAAATGACTGTTGATATGAGCGCCACCTTTACCGCTTTGGATGCAGGTTTGAAAGCGGCATCTAAGGCGTTCACTGACGCAACTGCTGCGACTCCTCCAGCAACGCCTGCTGCTGGTACAGAAATGACCACGGCTAATGCGCAAATCACCTTATTAGATACCGCGCTGAAAGCTGTAGGCACAGTTCGCTCCGACCTTGGCGCAAACGCCAACCGTCTTGACCACGTTTATAACAACTTAGGCAATATGGATAGCAATACCAAGATGGCTAAGGGCCGCATCATGGATACCGACTACGCTACCGAACAAGCAAAAATGACTTCTAACCAGATGCTGATGCAAGCCGGTACTTCGATGCTGAAGCAAAGCGGCTCGATGAGCCAAATGGTGATGTCTTTGATGCAATAATCCGGTTATGACTGGATAAACTAACCAGCTGCTGCGTGCGGCTGGTTTTTTTTTGCGGGTCGTAGGGGTTTAAATATGCTGGGAAGAGTAAGCGAGGCTGGATTCATGCCTTTGCTACAGGCTAAGGAATCCAGCTCATTTAAAGAAGGTGATCTACTCACTATTATTGCAAAGCAACAATCAGTGGTGCGCTTACGCACACCTGATGGCCTAGAGCTGGATATTTGCCTGCCTGATATCTCGGCAGATTGGCTTGGCCGGCAACTGCGGGTATTGGCTAGTCAACCTCGTTTGCAATTGGCGCTAGAGACGATTCCTAAGCCAGAGCTGAGCAATGACGGCTTGTTGGATGCCTTGGTTTTGCGTGATAACCCAAGGTTTTCCAAAAATAGGCCACAGATTTTTGAGCTAGCAAATGCGTGGAGGGTACAATTATTAGGCACGATTTCCTATCTAGCAGTGCGCCTAGCCCAAGATAATGGGCCACATTTGCCTCTCGCCTTATTGCAATTGGGAGTGTCTACCCAAGCAGCACCTGCCGAATCAGTGAGTATGCCGCTGTGGCTATGGGGTGGCCCAGTTTTGCAGCTGTGGTTTATCGAGGATGAGGCCGAGCCAAGTTTTGAATCAGCGGAATCTGCGGTTGAGTTATTGCTAGAAATTACTTTAGCGAAATGGGGCCCGATACAGCTGTTGCTGCGCTATCGGCATAGCAGGCTGGTGCTTAATCTAGGGGCGGAAAGTGAATGGCACTTTGCGCTCAGTGCTTTGGAGCCACAGTTTAAGCAGATCGCCTCCCAGTTGGGTTTGCAATTAGCTGTGTATGTGGGTGAGCCTTTAGTAGGCCTGCATCGCTTACAGGCCAGTAAAGCCGCTAGGCTCAGCCCTGCGCAACTACCGCTACCCATATTTAAGCTGGCGGCTGAAATATTGGTGCTATTAGAGGCTCATGCTTAGATGATTGGCGCTCAATAGCAGAGAGTGGCTTGAGTCAGCTTATAATATTGCGATCATTGAATAGCCTAAGAGCCAGCAAAAATGCGTATTAATTTGAAAGTTCCTTTTGCAGAGAAAGACAGCGCAAAAGCCTTAGGCGCGCGCTGGGACGCGGCAAAAAAGCTTTGGTTTATCGTAGATAAGCCGGATTTAAGCCCATTTTTGCAGTGGATGGATGCCAGCAGTGTGGAGCAAAAAACGGCGAAAGTAGCGGCTCCTATCGCCGCGCCACTGCCTAAAATAGCAGGCGTAGACTACGGCGAGCCGCCTTGGGAAGTGACCGCGAATGACATTATTTTAAAGTAAGGCACTGATGGGCAATAAACAGTCTGGTCTGGTGTTTACTAGCAAAGGGGTGGCAGGCTTGCTTCAGCGCAGCTTTTGTCGCCGGGCTGATTATCGGGCTTTACCCATACTGCAAAAAAACATATTCCACATCACCCCAGCGTCCCAAGCAAACTCACGTCGTAATTCTCTGGAATCTCGTTATAAGAAAGCACATGCAGCCCAGGTGCAAACAGCCTGCCGTAGCGGGCAAGGATAGGGCGGATTTGTGGCATAACCAGCAAGATAGGCGGGGCGCTTTGTTGTTTGAGCTGCTCACGCACTAGCGGCATATTGCTTTGCAGTTGGCTGAGTACATTTGGGTCTATGGGGAAGCTATCCAGCGCAACCTTGCCGTTTTGCTGAGCTTGGCTAAGTGATCCCAGCAGCATGTTTTCTAGCTCGGCGCTGAGGTTAAAGGCCTTAATTTCACTTTTATTGCCCAGAATAGCTTGGGCGATTTGCCGCTTTAAGGTGCAGCGCACTTCGGCGGCCAGCATGATGGGGTCTTTGGCGTTGTCGGCGGCGTCGACCAAGGTGGTAGCGATCGGCACGATGTCTTTGAGCGAGACATTTTCTTCCAGCAGATAGCGGTAAACGCGCAGCAGCTGGTTGGCATTCAGTGCGGTATTGAGTGCGCTGGCGAGCTTTGGTGCCAGCACGGTAAGCCGCTCAGATAAGGCGCTAACATCGTCGTGCCTAAATAGCTCGGCCAGATGGCTGCGGATTACTTTATTCAAGTGGGTGGCAATCACGCTTGGGCAGTCAATCACCTGATAGCCAAGGCCCAGCGCATTGGCTTTATCACCGCTGGCAATCCAAGTCACTGGCATGCCGTAGGCAGGATCTACGCCGGGGATGCCATCTAAATTACCGTAAACCTCGGGCGAGGGAATGGCCATCAGGTGATCGCTAAATACCTCGGCCTGCGCCACCACGCTGCCATTGAGGCGAATGGTGTATTGCGATGGCTTGATGCGCAAATCATCACGCATGGCGATATGTGGCAGCAAAATACCCATGTTTTCGCTGAGCGTTTGGCGCACGCCACGGATGCGTTTACTCAGCGGCGCGCCTTGCTCCTTATCCATCAGGCCGACCAATTTATAGCCTAATGAGATCGCCAGCACGTCCACATAAGGCAGGGCTTGCCAGTCTAAATCGGCCTCATCGCTGCTGAGTAGCGCCGATTCGATGGCTTTTAAGTCTTGGGCAGGTTTTGGGTTTTTTTTTGCATTTTGCGCCATTTTCCAGCCGCTATAGCCCAGCAAGGCGGCAAAGGCCAGAAAGGGTACGAGCGGCATGCCGGGAATAATCGCCAGCACAAACATAATGCCTGCTGCGCTGATGAGTACCGTTGGCGAGGCCAGCAGCTGCTCGCCAATTTGCTCCTGCATATCGCCAGAATCGCTGACGCGGGTGACTACAATCGCGGCGGCGGCAGATAGCAGTAGGGCGGGGATTTGCGCAACTAGACCATCACCAATGGTCATCAAGGCATACAGGCGGAATGCCTCACCCATGCTTAAATCGTGCATAGCCGCGCCAATAGCCACCCCACCAATCAGGTTGATCAGCAGAATCAAAATACCGGCAATGGCGTCCCCGCGCACAAACTTAGACGCCCCATCCATCGAGCCATAAAAATCGGCTTCTGCGGCGATATCACGGCGGCGTTGTTGGGCTTGTTCCTGATTAATCAGCCCCGCATTTAGATCAGCATCAATCGCCATTTGCTTGCCTGGCATGGCATCCAGCGTAAAGCGGGCCGATACTTCGGCAATGCGCTCTGCCCCCTTAGTGACCACAATAAAGTTAATGATCATCAGGATGACAAACACCACCATCCCCACCACAAAATTACCGCCAATCACTACCTTACCAAAGGCTTCAATCACCCTACCGGCCGCTTCTGTGCCTTGATGGCCGTGCAGTAACACCACGCGGGTAGAGGCTACATTGAGCGTTAGCCGCAGCAGGGTGGTGGCCAGAATAATGCTTGGAAAAGCCGAAAAATCTAGCGGGCGTTTCACCGATACCGCCACCAGCATCACAATAATCGCCAGCACAATATTAAAGGTGAATAAAAGATCTAATACCAGCGGCGGGATCGGCAGAATAATCATCGCCAGCATGGCCAGCAGGAATAAAGGCGCGGCCAGCTTGAACTGCTTTAGGGCGCTAAAATATTGGGTGAGTGATTTCATGCTGGTTCTTTAATCTCTGCAAGTTCTGGCGAAATATCCAAATCATTGGGTAGGTGAGGAGGCATACGGCGGCCTCCAGTGCGAAAGGCTTTTAGCTGCAATACATAGGTCAGCACCTGCGCCACGGCCTTAAATAAAGGCGCTGGGATTTGCTGATTCACTTGGGTGGTTTTATAAATAGCGCGAGCTAGCGGCGGAATCGGCACAATATCTATTTTGTGGATTTCGGCGAGTTGGCGAATATACATCGCCATTTCATCCATGCCTTTGGCCACAATAAAAGGCGCTTGGGCGCGGTTTTCGTCGTACTTTAAAGCCACCGCATAATGGCGCGGGTTGACGATAATCACGTCGGCATTGGGGATGGCTTTGCGGATGCTACGCTGGGCGATTTGCTGCTGAATCTGCCGAATACGTTGTTTAATCTCTGGTCGGCCTTCGCTGGTTTTATATTCGTCTTTGAGCTCTTGCTTGCTCATTTTTTGTTTACGCATAAACAAAAAGATTTGCAGCGGCAAATCAATGGCGGCAAATAAGATAAACACCAAGCAAAAGCTAAATAGCGCATCAAATAATAATTGCGCCGCACCCGTCAGCGCTTCGCTTAGCGTTCGCTCCTGCAGGCTAAAGAACCCGGGCAGGCTATTCTTGCTGACATAAAACAGTACGGCAGCCAGAATCAGCACCTTAATAATGGCTTTGATTTGCTCGCTGGCGTGTTGCGCAGAGAAAATCCGCCCAAAATGGGAAAGCGGATTCATCCGCTCAAACTTAGGCATTAGCTGCTTGCCAGAGAATACCCAGCCACCCGGATACAGCGAGGCAAGAATAATCATTAGCGGAATCATGGCCAAAGGCAGCAGCATTTTGATCAGCAGCATAAAGCTGCCGCTAAATAGGCCAGACCAAACGTTATCAATACTGCCTGGCTGGTCTAGCGAGCTAAAAGCCAGCTTAAACAGTGCGTCAAAATCAACTAAATAGCTGGGGGCCAGCAGCGCAAATACTTTTAAGCTGGCAAGCAGGCCCACTGCCGAGGCCACTTCGCGCGATCGGACAATCTGGCCTTCTTTTCTGGCGTTTTTGAGTTTTTGCGGGCTGGCTTTTTCTGTTTTATCGCCATTAGACGCTTCAGCCATGCACGCCTCCGTGCAACATCTGCTCAATCATTTGCAAAATCTTTTCGCTGAGCTGGCTATAGTGGCCTGGAATAAAACGGCTAATCAGGCCAAGGGTGAATAGGCCAAACAGGGTGATGAGAGGAAAGCCTAGAGAGAACAAATTAAGCGCTGGGGCCACGCGGTTGAGTAAACCAAGGCCAAGTTGCACAATAAAAGTAGAAAAAATACTGGGAATGGCCAGCAGTAAAGCCGCAGCAAATACCCAGCTTAGGCTTTGTGCCAGCATCTTGAGCGAGACAAAATTAATCCCATCTGCCACCGGCCATAGCTTAAAACTGCCGTAAATAATCTGCACCAGTACCAGATGCCCATCCATGGCAAAAAACAGCAGCGCACCTAATAAATACAGCAGGGTAGAAATCACATCCGACGAGCTGCCGCTCATAGGATCATTCATCACCGCCATACTCAGGCCCATTTGCGATGAAATCAAAAAGCCTAAGATGGATAAAATCGTCATCACCATCTGAAACGCCATGCCAAAAATCAGCCCGATAATCACCTGCGCAAAGGTGGCCGCAATCCACTGCATAGAAAAGGGATCGATACTGAGCTGGTTTTTTTGCATGATGGGCAGGGTGATTACGCTCAGCACCAGCGATAAACCAATCCGCGCACGCACCGGCACCATGGCTTCGCCAATTAAGGGCGCAAAACTAAACCCCGCCATATAGCGGCAAAAAGGCCACCAGAGCAGGGGTAGGATTGCGAGTAATTCCTTAATCAGGGAGTCCATTGTTTTCTTGTGTGAGGGATGATAAGTGCCTTCGGCACGTTGATTTTGGTGCGGGTAGCCCCCGCAGGGGCCTTACTTTCTTGCTTCGCCAAGAAAGTAAGCAAAGAAGGCGACCCCACGAAACACGAAAGCCCCTTCGCTGCGGACAATCGAGTCGGCGGCGGGCGGGATTGGCTCGTTCCTCGCTCCCTTGCCGAAACCCCGCCCCGCTTGTTCCTCGCTACGGCGTGTTTCAAGGGGATTCTTAAGCCCCTTGCTGATATCGTGGTCGTTTGTTTTTGTTTGCTGCTGCAAAATCAAACCGCTTTGCGTCTACCCCACCAACATCGCCGCATTATTAAAAATATCGATGCAAAACGTCATGAGTTGTCCAACGATCCAATGCCCAGCAAGGGCGATGACGGCGAGGGTGACGAGTAGGCGGGGTAAAAAGCTGAGTGTTTGCTCGTTAATCTGCGTAGCCGCCTGAAACAGGCTGACCAGCACGCCAACAATCAGCCCTGGTAACACTAGCAAAATCACTAGTTTTACCACTACATAAAGGCTTTGGTTGACCAGATCAACCGCGGTATCGGGGGTAATCATTAATAGGCCTGTATGCTGGTGACCAAGGTGTTGACGGTGAGCGACCAGCCATCTACCAGCACAAATAGCAGCAATTTAAGCGGCAATGAAATCACTAGTGGCGACAGCATCATCATCCCCATCGCCATTAAGACGCTGGAGACCACCAGATCGACCACCAGAAAAGGAATAAACAACATACAGCCGATTTGAAACGCAGTTTTTAACTCGCTCAGCACAAAGGCGGCCAGCTTGACGGTAAAGGCGTGATCGCTGGGTTTGGCTACTGGGCCTTCGCCAGCGAGGCGTGATATTTGTGCTAATGCCGATTTATTGGTTTGTGCCAGCATAAATTTAGACATCGGTTTTTCGGCGATTTGCAGTGCGGCCAGCAGGCTGATTTTGTCTTGATCATAGGGCAGCATGGCGGTTTGCCAGACTTCCACCCCCACGGGGCGCATTACTAGCAGCGTTAAAATTAGCGCCATGCCGGTGGTAATCCGGTTGGGCATACCCTGCTGCAAACCCAGCGCTTGGCGCAGCAGCGACAATACAATCACAAAGCGGGTAAAGCAGGTCATCATTAAAACCAGCGTGGGAATCAATCCCAGCAGGGTCATAATAATTAAAACTTGGGTTTTAACCGTTAAATCACCTGTGCTGCTGGCGGATAAAATCTTAAGTGCGTCGTCAGCAAATGCTGGGGCTGCGGCCAGTAGCAGGGCACTTAATCGCCAAAAGAACTTCATGAGGCCAGGGTTTGTAAATCGAGGTGATCTAATTCAACCACACGTAAGCCATAGCTTTCGCCGGTAATCACCACTTCGGCCTTGCCGATGGTGGTGCCGTTTACTTTGATATCTAGCGGCTCACCCGCGAGTTTATTTAGCTCCAGCACTGAGCCGTATTCAATGGCTAATAGCTCAGCCAAGGAGATATCGCTTGCGCCCACTTCTAAAGTCAGCGTAACGGGAATTTTTCTTAAAAATGGGTTGAGGTCGCGCTTAGGCACCGCCACAGGGGCTGCGGCGGCTTCACCCGATTCCATTTCTTGCAATGCGTTTTCTAAATCAAAATCTTCATTCATATTCATGGGATTAATCTGCATCTTCAAATGAGGTCAGGCATAAAGCGCCGTTATTTTCGGCGACGCTGGCGGTAAATAATTTGCTTTTACCGATATAAACATTAGCCCGCGCTTGCAGGCTAATTGGCATGATTTCACCGACTTTTAATTTGAGTACATCGTCTAAAGTCAGGGCTTTTTCTGCCAAGTGCACATGGCATTTTATTTTTAACTGATCAAAAAAAGCGGTTTGGCTTTTGCTATTACTGCGTGGCTTGGCCACTTGCTTTAGCAGTAAATCAAATAATGCATGATTTAGAACTAGGCAAATGTTGCCTAATTGCTGATCGATCTGATCAACAATTTCAATGTCTATTTGCCATACCGCATCAGTGTGCAAAACACTTGGGCTTGGGCTGATTTGGCTTTGATTTAAAAACGCTAAAAAAACGCCAGCTAATTTATTTGCCAAACTACTTTTTAAGCGCAGCTCGGTACTGCTTGGCTCACTGCTTAAATCTTGCTCAGTAATCGCCGTGGGTTTGGCTTTTGCGCCATAGCGGTAATCCAGTGTGCGCAGCAAAAAAGGGCGCGACATCTCTACTGCTAAATGGCCCAGGCTTAAATCTAGCCATTGCACGGGCGTGGCCTTGCTGGCGGATTGGCTGAGTTGGCTTACTCCAAGCATGGCGCGATAGGGGTGGTTGAATTCGCTTTTTAAAAATGTATTGACTTCATTTTTAAGCCGCTCGTTTAGCCCGGCTAAAAGATGCAGGGGGCGGCCTAGCGTGCTGTGATCCAACGTAATACTGTTTTTTTCGTGCAGAGCACGTTTTGCTTTTGCCATGGACGCGCTGCTTTTTTAGAACAAGGAAAGAACGAGGAAGAAAGATGAATTTGGCATTTCGCGCGCATTGTACTTTAGTATTAGAATTTTATGATATGTTCATGTAAGAAATTTGCAGGGTAAAAATTCACACAGCATCATGCCTATGTACTGCTGTTAGAATCCGCGCCCTGTAAGTAGTTTGTAAAAATAGCTGCGTTATTTTCTGGTCAATACTGGATGTTTATATGGTGAATGCAATCGCTTCGGCGTTGAAAACTGAGCAGACAAAGATGCTGGGTGAGATGGCGGCCATCTCTGGCAACAGCCAGTATTCGCCCGCAGAACATAGCCAAGGCAGTGGCGGATTTATTGCGATTATGGCCAATGCAGTCCGTAATGTAGATCAGCAGGAGCAGCAGGCAGCCAGCAAAATGGCCGATGTGGATAGTGGGGCTAGCAATGATCTAGTTGGCGCAATGCTGATGAGCCAAGAGGCGAGCTTGTCGTTTTCGATGATGACTCAGGTACGCAATAAGGTTATGGCTGCGGTCGACGATCTGATGAAGATGCCCTTATAAAGGCTGCAGGGAAATATGTTTGCACAATTAAAAATGGGATTTGATCGATTACGCAATACTGAGCGTAATAGCAATCCTTCATCATTTATAAAAATGGTATTACCAATTATTGCATTCGCCATTGCCATTAGCGTATTGCTGATGGTGTATCTATGGCACGACGATTCCAATTACAAACCGGTATTTGGCAATACAGAAAAGATTGCCGCTGCCGATATGATGGCGGTGCTAGATAGCGAACATATTAAATATCGTCTACATCCACAAAGTGGCCAAGTATTGGTTGAAAACGGCGATTTAGGCAGAGTCAGAATGCTATTGGCCGCTAAAGGCGTGGTGGCTAAATTGCCAATGGGCCTTGAATTGCTGGATAAGAATGATCCGCTAGGCGTGAGCCAATTTGTGCAGGATGTGCGCTTTCGCCGTGGGCTTGAGGGCGAATTAGTGCAGAGCATTATGGCATTAGAGCCAATTGCTAATGCGCGGGTGCATTTATCTATTGCCCGATCTTCTTCATTTGTTGATTCGGGAATTGATAAAAGCTCGGCATCGGTGATTGTTTCTTTAAAGCGTGGCCAGAAATTAAATCAGGAACAAATTGCTGCCATTGTTAATTTAGTGGCTGGCAGCGTATCTAGCCTTAGCCCGCAAAAAGTCACCTTGGTGGACGAGGCGGGCAGTCTTTTATCTGCGCGCCTTGATACGGCGGCCAGTGGTTTTGCAGGCAACGAGAACGACAGCGCCAGCCGCTACCGAGAACAAACCCTTAGCAGCATTCGTGATCTGCTTGATCCGGTGTTAGGTGCAGATAATTTTAAGGTGAGCGTTACCGCCGATGTGGATAACGATCAGGTGGAAGAGACACGCGAGCAGTATGGTGCTGATCCAAAAATTACCAGCGAAGCCACCCGTGACGAGCAAACCAGCGAGAAAAGCGCCATCGGCATTCCAGGCTCTTTAAGTAATCGACCGGTTAATGCTGCGCCAGCCAAGCCTGAAACTGACGCTAATGGCTTTAAAAAGAATGCGATGACCCGCCAGTATGCTTACGATAAAAGTATTACTAGCACAAAAAAAGCCCGTGGCGTGCTACGTCGCTTAAATGTGGCGGTGGTACTTAGCAATGCAGCAGCGCCTTCGGTGAAGGCCGGTTGGACGCCTGCACAAATCGCCAATATTGAAAAAATACTCAGAAATGGTTTAGGCATTGATAGGGAACGTGGCGATCAGTTGATGGTGTCTTCTTTGCCGTTTACACCTCGTCCATATGCAACGCCGTGGTGGCAAGAGCGCAGCACTATTTATGATGCCGCCAGTGTGTTGGGTTATGCCTTAAGCGTATTGCTGGCGTTTTTATTCTTGGTGCGCCCCGCTTTCAAGCTGTTAAAAGAAAGGCTTAATAAGCCCGCCACTCCTTTAGCTTTGACGGCAGCTGCCGAGTTAGATATCACGCCAGCTAGCCCTGCTACTGCCGAGGGCTATACCGCTGCCGTACCGAAAGGCTCGGCGATGCCGGTGGTGCCGCTACTAGAAAACTATGATCTTCCTCCGGCTGGTTCGTCGGTTGACGTGCTGGTCGATCACTTAAAAGAGTTGGCCGCCAAAGAGCCGGAACGCGTTGCCGAAGTGGTTAAACAATGGGTGCAAAAAGATGGACGCAATCAATAATCAGGCTGAAACCGTGCTGACTCCGGTTGAGCAGGCGGCCATTGTTTTATTAAGCATGGGCGAAGAGCCTGCTGCCAATGTGCTGCGCTGCTTGGGCCGTGAAGAATTGCTGGCGGTGACGCAGGTGATGTCGCGCATGAGTGGTATTAAGGTGGATACGGTAAAGGTATCCATCCAGAAATTCTTTGATGAGTATCGTGAGCAAAGTGGTGTGCACGGCGCATCGCGCTCTTTTTTGCAGCGCTCCTTGGATTTGGCCTTGGGCGGCGATATTGCCAATAGCGTGCTGAACAGCATTTATGGCGATGAGATTCGCCCCAAGATGGCGCGTTTGCAATGGGTTTCGCCGCAGTGGCTGGCCGATAGAATTGCCCATGAGCATGTGCGGATGCAAGCCGTCTTTTTAGCTTTCCTACCGCCTAATCTAGCGGGCCAAGTGGTAGAGGCGCTACCCGTAGGCACGCAAGATCATGTGTTGGTGGGGATTGCCCGTTTAAAAGAAGTGGATCGCGAGTTATTAACCGAGCTAGAAGAGCTGGTGAATCGCTGCCTAGATAATCTGCACACCCAAAGCACCGAAGTAGCGGGTATGCAGCAAACCGCCGATATTATTAATCGCTATTCGGGCAATAAGCAGCAAATGATTGAGCTATTGCGTGCCCACGATGCCGATCTGGTGGCTGAAATAGAAAGCCGAATGTACGACTTCTTTATCTTGTCGCGCCAAACCGAAACCGCGCTGATGCGCATTGTGGAAGACGTGCAGCTAGAGCAGTGGGCGATTGCCTTAAAAGGCGCTGAGCCGGAAGTGCGTCAGGCAATTACCCAAACTATGCCACGCCGCCAAGCGCAAAGCTTTGAAGATATGATGCGCCGCTCTGGCCCTGTGCCGCTTAGCCGTGTTGAGGAAGTTCGCAAGGAAATCATGGCCATTGTGCGTGAGCTGGCCAGCAGTGGCGAAATTGATTTACAACTCTTTCCTGAGGCGGTGGTTGAGTGAAATCGGTTCGCCCTCATCGTTTTCCTTCTTTACAGCGGCTGCAGGCGGCCCAAGGTAGCAGCAGCGAAGCCCCACTGTCTGCCGAGGCCTATCAGCAGGGCTGGGATAGCGGCCATGGCGATGGTCATGCTGAGGGTTTAATCAGTGGTCAGGCGGCGGGTTTTAGCGAGGGTCATGCCGCTGGGCTGGCTCAGGGCGAGGCCGAAGCAAGGCTGGCTGCCCTGGCGCGCTTTGATGAAAAAGCTGTCCTGATGGAGCAGCTGCTGCAACAAGTGCAGCGGGCCAGTGATGATTTTCAACTGGCCTTGCGCCAAGAAGTGGTCGATTTGGTGGCCAAGGTGGCCAAGCAGGTGATTCGCTGTGAGCTGACTTTGCAGCCGGTGCAATTGCTGGCCTTGGTCGATGAAACCCTAGCAGCAACGTCGCAAACCAATACCTCGGTTGCCGTACATTTAAATGCCGAAGAATGCCAGCGCGTGATTGAGCTGGCCCCAGAGCGGGCTGCTCGCTGGCAGTTGGTCGCCGATCCAAATCTAGCGCCAGGCGAATGCCGAATTCGTAGTGCAGAAATGGAAGCCGATGCTGGCTGCATGCAAAGGTTAGATCTTTGCATGGATCAGCTTAGCGGGCAGCTGGTGGGTGAGATGGCCAAGGTTGCACCATGAGCTTGATTGGCGATGCTTTGCGCCGTTTAGATTTAAACGACGTACCTGTCGCCACTATGACCGGGCGCTTAATTGGCGTGACTGGCATTTTATTAGAAAGCGTAGGTTGCCCCTTAGAAACCGGCCAGCGTTGCCTGATTGAAACCTCATCAGGGGAATGGATTCAGGCGCAGATGGTGGGCTTTCGCCGCGAAGTTTCTTTTCTTATGCCGTTTAAAAAGCCAGTTGGCTTGCAGACCGGAGCCAGAGTTCAAGCCGCGCCACAGGCTAGCTCGTTAATGATTGGCGAATCTTGGCTGGGCCGAATTGTAAATGGTCTTGGCGAGCCGATGGACGATCTTGGCCCGCTGGGTGGCGATAAGCCACTGGCCGCCGCACCTCCCAAAATTAATCCCCTACGTAAACAGCCGGTGCTCGAGCCGCTGGATATTGGCGTGCGTGCCATCAATGGCCTGCTCTCCTTAGGTAAAGGCCAGCGGGTTGGTTTATTTGCCGGCAGTGGCGTGGGTAAAAGCGTATTGCTGGGGATGATTACCCGCAATACCTCGGCGGATATTGTAGTGGTTGGCCTCATTGGCGAGCGTGGCCGCGAAGTGCGTGAGTTTGTCGATCACTCGCTTGGCCCAGAGGGCTTGGCAAAAGCCGTGCTGGTGGTGGCCCCAGCCGATGAGTCGCCGCTGATGCGCTTAAATGCTACTGAGCTTTGCCACAGCATTGCTGCCCATTATCGTGATCAGGGCCATCGGGTTTTGCTGCTGGTAGATTCGCTCACCCGCTACGCTATGGCGCAGCGCGAAGTGGCTTTGGCTCTGGGTGAGCCACCTGCTACCCGTGGTTATCCGCCATCGGTATTTGGGCTGTTGCCTAATCTGGCCGAAAGCGCAGGTAATGGTGAAAACCCGCAGGGCAGTATGACGGCAATTTATACCGTGCTGGCCGAAGGCGATGATCAGCAAGACCCCGTGGTGGATACCGCCAGAGCCATTTTAGACGGCCATATTGTGTTATCGCGCCAGTTGGCCGAGCGCGGGCATTTCCCTGCCATTGATATCGCCCAATCGGTTAGCCGCTGTATGAGCCAGATTAGTAGCAGCGAGCATAACGCCGTGTCACGGCAGATTAAGGCGCTGCTATCGCGCTACCGCGAAGTGCGCGATCTGATTCCCTTAGGTGCTTATGTGCCGGGCATTGATGCAGAAACCGATAGAGCGGTGCGCTTATTTCCGCGTATCGAAGCCTATTTACAGCAGGGCGTGCATGAGGCCGCGCCGCTGGCCGATTCACTGGCCGATTTACAGGCGCTATTGCAATGAGTACGCCTCAAGCCGTGCAGCGTTTAGAGCTGATGCTGCGTTTACGCCAAAGCGCTGTGGATCAGCAGGAAACCGTAGTGCGCAATAAACACCAGCTGACGCAGCGCTATCAAAAAAACATCAGCCGCATGGAAGCGCTCTGCCAGCACTTGGGCGCAAGCGCCGTGCCGCATCCCGCTTTGGCCATTAATGCGGGTGCGTTTAAACAGTCGCTGCTTAATTTAATCACCCTGCAAAAGCAAGACTTAGCCTTGGGCGATGCCGATTTGGCGGTGGCACGTAAAGATTTATTAGCGGCGGTATCGCGCCGTGAAGTGATGGATAAATTAGGCGAGCAAGAGCGTATGGCCTTGCAAAAACTGCGTGACCGAGCTTTGCAAAAGCAGTCAGATGAAACGGCTACGCAGGCTTATTTGCGCAGAAAAGTGGGTATTGATGTTATGTCGTAATGGGGAAGAACTTATTTAAGTTTGTGCTCGTCGCGCCGGTGTTTTTGTATCCCCTGAGACAAGCCGAGCGAGGAATAAACGGGGCGGCGAATTCGTCAATTCGTGTTTGAGCGAAGCGAGTTGAATTGACGCCGACTCGCTTATCCGCAGCGAGGGAACCCCGCGAAGCGGGGCGCAGACGTTGGGGCGGCCTTCTTTGGCTTCCTTTCTTGGCCGCGCAAGAAAGGAAGGCCCAAGCGGGGGCTCCCGCACCAAAATGAGATGTGCCGAAGGCACTGAAAAGATAAGAATAGGGATGTAAAACAACTTGGTGTAATTATTTACATTTTTAAATGCGAAGGCTTTGGTCGCCTTGTTTAATTAGAATCCTCTAATTTGCTTTTACGGAAAAAACGCCATGGCAGAAATTAATCCCCAGCAACTGGCCAGCCAAGTTGCCAGCTATGCAGTACAGCAGGCGCAAAGCCGTAATGACACGCGGACCAAAGATAATAAGGCGCGTTCTGATGCCTTGGTTCAGCTGCAAAAAACGCTACAAGATTTTAAAACCACGCTGGGTGGTTTAAGTGGCAAGAAGTCGGTGTTGGCCCATGCTGCGGCTTTGAGTCAGGAAGGGATTGCTACGGTAGCGGCCGGTGCTAAGGCGCAGGATGGCAATTACTCGCTGTTTGTCAAACAGGTGGCTACGGCAGAGCAGCAGGCCTTTGCTCGCCTTGATGGCATGAGCGTGGCCGCTGGCGATAAGCTCAATATCAAAGTGGGTGCGGCGACCATTGTCATTGATTTAGCCAGCGCAGATAAAGACGCCGACGGTAAGTTATCGCTGACCGAACTGGCGCGCAGCATTAATCAATCTAAAGACAGCTCAAGCAAAGTGAGTGCCATGGTGCTGACGGCCAATGGCCAGTCGCAATTGGTGCTGACCTCCAGCCAAACTGGCGAAGCTAATACTTTGCAAGTGAGCGGCAGTGGTGCAGGGGTTGAGGCGGCTTTGGCACTTGAAGCGCCTAAGGTTTTATCTAAGGCACAAGATGCCTTGGTGTATTTAGGTGACGAAAACACCGGTGTGCCAATCAAGCAGGCATCGAATACCTTTACCGGTATCGAAGGGGTAACGGTTAATTTAAGCCGTGCGATGAAAAGCGGCGATTCCGCATTAAAGCTCACCGTCAGCACCAGCAATAACGATACTGCGGCCAATTTGCAGACCTTTATCGATGGCTTTAATGCGGCGAAAAAATCCTTAACCGCCATGCTGGCCAATGCTAAAAACGATAAAAATGACAGTGGCAAACGGGACGCAGGTGGTGCATTTGCCTCTGATTCGGGTATTCGCGCGCTGCGGGATAAATTAAACGGCTTGGTCAGGCAAAGCTTTGATGGCGTGCGCCTGATGGACTTTGGCGTAAAAACCGATCGCGACGGCAATCTATCGCTTGATCGTACCAAGCTTGATAAAGCGCTGATCGAAAACCCAGCGGGGCTAGAGAAGCTTTTTAACGCCAGCACGGGTACCGATCTGATTAAAGAAAATAACGATTACCTCGGCAAATGGCTAAACGCCAGCAATGGCCTGTTAAAAGCGCGCAAGGAATCGGTATCTAAAGTAGGCATTGATCTGGCTGCCGCGAGCAATAAGATTTCTCAGCAGTACGATCAGGCTTATCAGCGTGCATTAAAGCAATTTACTCAGCTAAAGCAGCTGCAGGCGCAAATGGGTGAGACATCCAATATGTTTAACAATATGTAATTGATTGGTGGGATGGGTGAAAAGCGTGCCTTACGCATCGAGGCCAACCCATCGATAGAAGGTATCTTTCGTATGGCTGGTTTCACCTCAGTCCTATTAACTTAACTATTTATCATGGCGCTACCGCATAAATATTGAATCATCGTAGGGCGGGTGCAACCCGCGTATTTGCCAGCATCGCTCGCGGGTTGCACCCGCCCTACGAATGATTGCTTAAATTGGTAGGATTGGGTTCAGCCGCTATACGCCATATATATACAGAGTACAGGAGCTTAGATTTTGGATTACGAAGCTTATAGCAGTTATCACTCGGTGAATTTGGAAGCGCAGACTTCTAATGCATCGCCAGTGCAATTGGTTTTGGTTTTATTTGATGGCCTTTTGGAAGAGCTCGCTCGTGCCAAAGCACATATGGAACACAAGCGTTTCGAGCAAAAAGGCGAGAGCATTAATAAATGCATCGATATCTTAAATGGTTTATCGAGCGCGCTAGATTTTGATCAAGGCGGTGAAGTGGTCACCAATTTGGCGCGTTTATACGATTTTTGCGTCTACCGGCTTTATAGCGCCAGCAGCCAGTTGGATATCGAAGCCGTGGTAGAAGTTGAGCAATTATTAGCCACCTTGCGTGGTGGTTGGCTGGGTGTGCGTGATGCCAAGGCTTAAAGTAATTTGCAGCAAAATAAGCCAGATGCAGGGCGCATTGGCAGCGCAAGATTGGGATCAACTGCTGCTGCTGGATCAACAGTTTTCCGCTTTATTGGCTGGACAAGTTTGGGATCAGCAGGAGCAGCTTGCCCTGCAAGAAGTGCGGGATGCATACGCCACCATGCAGGAAGCCTGCCGCCTAGCGACTAAAGAATTGGCGGATAAATTGGCGCAGTTTGCCGTGCAGCGCGATGCCAGCCTTGCTTATGCGGCGCAGACACTATGAATCTGCTCGCAACTATGCCGGTTGCTCCGGCAGAATTAAGCCCAGTGCCCATCTCGATTCCTGTGCTTGATCCTAGTTTGTTGGCTATGTCTTTTAGCGCTGAAATGCAGGACTGCGCAGCGCCTGTTGAGGGCGAAGCAGCGGTGTCTACAGAGGCAGCAGAGCCACCATCGCTAGCGACTGCAGATACGTCGCTCTTTAGCATGCCCGCGTTTTTCGCGCCGATTATTCCTCAGCGGCCTCAGCCATCCGCATCCGTGCCTGTCGCTGAGTTGGGGCTCGCTGAGCAGATATCCGTGGCTCCCACAGCGCCAGCGCTTATTGCTGCTTCGCTGATGAGTCAGCCACGCCAAGATGCTGATGCGCCGGTACTAAAGAATGATGCTGTGGCAGCGATCGCCAATGATGCACCAGATCAGCCTATTGCTATGCGCCCTTTTGAATTAAATACGCTGGCAGCCAGCAGCGCGCCAGAAGCCAAGCCATCTGAATGGGCACCGATTAAGCTGGAGCCCACTCAGCCTGCTACTTGGTCACGCCAGTTAGAAACGGCACTAAAAGATCGCCTTGATGTGCAGCTTGGGCATGGCATTGAGCGTGCGGTGATTAAATTATCCCCGCCTATGCTGGGCTCATTAGAAATCAGCATTAAGCATGAGGCGGGCGCTTTATCGGTGCAATTGCACGCCAGCAATAGCGATGTCACTAAGCAGCTTCATGCAATGACCGAGCAGATGCGCACTGATTTAAGCCAAAAGGAATACAGCAGCGTGGCCGTTGAGGTGAGAGATTCATCTACAAATGGCTCGCCAAATAAAAAACATCAGCAGCAGCCGGATGAGGTTGGTAAAGCTTTAGCAGAATTAAACGAAGAAGCGAGTGAGTTTGGCTCCATTCTGGCGCGCATTTAATCGATCTGGAAACCACCATGTCTAAGAATATTATTTTTATTGTTTTAGGTTTATTAGTTGCTGCTGGAGTGGGCGGTGGGGCGGCTTATTACTTTAAGCAAGATAGCGCCCCTAAAGTAGTTAAGCATGAGCCAATTGAATATAAATTTGCCACGGTGGATAAGATTATTGTCATGCTGCGTAATGACGATGGCAGCTCTTTATCTACGCATTATATTGCGGTGGATTTGGTGTTTAGAACCAGTAAGGAGAAAGAGGCTGAAATTAAAAACCATCTTCCTTTTTTAAAGAGTACCGCCGTAAAGGTTTTATCGCATCTTAATCTCACTATAGCCAATAAAATGACCATAGAAGATTATCACAGTTTATTAAATAAAGAATTTGCGACTGCCTATATTGGCGGAGGTTCAGAAAAGCCATTTTCTGATGTGATGGTTAGTAAATTGATTGTTGAGTAAATTGTGGATCTTGCCGACGCATACATTCATTTGGATAGCACCTTAGATGCTAAACAAGAAGCGGCTTTACTTGCGGAATATACGCCTTTGCTGAATCGGGTGCTTAGGCAGCTTTCTTCCCAAGTGGGTGCTGTTTTAGATCGTGAAGATATGGAGCAAATTGGCCTGATGGCCTTGCTCGATTCCTTGCGGCGCTATGGCACGCCCGATGATAAATTTATTGGCTTTGCATTATTGCGTATGCGCGGTGCAATTTTAGATGAATTAAGGCGATTAGATTGGCGGCCCAGATCGGTAAGGCAAAGCGCGCACCGCATTCGGGATGAGATTAGAGCCTTAAGAAAAAAACTAGGCAAAGAGCCTACTGAGGCCGATGCGGTACAAGGCTTAAGTATTAGCGCTCAGGAATACCGTGAGTATCAAATGGCAGAAAATGCCGAAGTATTATCGAGCTTTGATGATTTATTAGCGGGCGGTGCACATGAATCAGGCGGGGCAGAATCGCCGGAAAATGCGGTGATTAATCGGCTGAGCCTAGCACGTGCTTTATTAAACCTAGATGAAAAAGAGCAGCGCGTTATCCAAATGTATTACGAGTTTGAATTAAATTTAAAAGAAATTGCTTTGGTGCTGGATTTAACAGAAGCGCGGGTTTGCCAAATTAATAAATCGGCAATTAAGAAAATGAAAATCGCCCTTGGCGGGGCTTAATTAGAGTTGGAATAAAGCATGCAGCTGTTGTTAGGTATTGGCATCGTAATGATGTGTGTGTTTGGTGGGTTTTTTATGATTGGTGGTACTTTCCACTTAATCTGGCAACCGGTTGAGCTGTTAATCATTATTGGCGCTGGCTTTGGTGCCTTGGTATTGGGCAATCCTAAACATGTACTGGCAGAAATGTTGGGGCAAATTCGCCGTGTGGTGATGGGCAAGAAGCAGGGGCCAGATTTTCAGCGCCAATTATTATTACTCATGTACGAGCTATTAATTACTGCGGGCCAAGGGCTAAAAGCACTCGATCAGCACGTTGAATCGCCAAGAGAAAGCGCCTTATTTCAGCGTTACCCGCTGGTGTTGGAGCAGCCTAAATTACTGGCCTTTATTGTGGATAACTTCCGCCTAATGGCGATGGGAAAAATCAATGCGCATGAATTAGAAGGCGTGCTAGAGCAAGAGTTAGAAGCCATTCACGAAGAGCTGAATCAGCCTTCTAAATCGCTGCATAAAATCTCTGAAGGGATGCCAGGCTTTGGGATTTTGGCCGCGGTGCTAGGGATTGTGATGACCATGCACACCATTAGTGAAGGCGCTGAAGTGGCCGAAATTAGCGAGCGCGTGGGCGCTGCAATGGTGGGGACATTTATTGGGATTTTCCTCTGCTACGGCGTGTTGGATCCGCTGTGCAATATGATGCATCAGCAGGTAAAAGAAGAATTATCCAATCTGGAATGTGTAAAGGTGGTGCTGGTAACGCATGTATCGGGCAAACCGCCTTTGCTGGCGATTGATGCTGGGCGTCGTTTGGTGCAGCTCAATATTAAACCTAGTTTTTCTCAGCTGGAAATGTGGATCAACACGCTAGAGGGAACGGCGTGAGCAATAAGAATAATAAACACGAAGAAACAATTATCCGCCGCGTTTCTCGCAAGCAAAGTTCTGAAGCGCACGGTGGAGCATGGAAAGTGGCCTTTGCGGATTTCGTATTGGCGCTGATGTGTTTGTTTCTGGTGTTATGGGTTCTTTCAGCCCGCGATAAAGAAAATATTGAGCGGGTTTTGCGCAACGGTGCGGGCCGCTCTTTAGCCAGCAATGGTAACCGTGAGCTAATCGATCATCAGGGCAACCCCAAGGGAAGTTTAATCCCGCGCGAGCCGGTGCCGGGTAGCAATCAATCTGGCTCGATTCAGACCACGCCAGGGCAGGGCGGCGGGGCGCAGGTCTCTTTGCAATACTCAGATAATGCCTCACCTAAAAAACATTACGACACGCCGCGTGATATGCAGGAGCTGGCGCAAACCTTTGTTCAGCTATTTAAAGAGGCTGGACTTTCAGACAATATCCAAACCATTATCACGCCCTATGGCCTGCGCATCATGCTGCACGACACCGATAAACAAGGCATGTTTGAGCGTGGCAGCCAAGTACCAAGTGAGCGCTTTCGCCGTCTACTGCTCAAAATGGGCGCAATCTTCTCTCACATCGATCACCAGCTTTTGGTGATTGGGCATACCGATTCAATGCAATATAAGAATGCCAATTACGCCGCGTTTTCTAATTGGAGCTTATCTAGCAACCGCGCCATGGCTGCCAGAGTCGGGCTATTAGAAGGCGGCATGCCGGTAGAGAATATCCTGCAAGTGGTCGGCATGGCCGATCGTGCGCCTTATGACGCTCAAAACCCGCAAGCAGCATCTAATCGCCGCATAGAGCTATTGGTGCTGACACAAGAGCAAGCCCAAGAAATGGCTGCCATGTTTGGCATGCCCAATGGCGGTAAAAATGAGATCAGCGTGGATAAATTGAACGCAAGCCTAGCAAAGTAGGGGCACGGCAAGCCGTGCCATCTCCGAAGGTATTTTGGATTTAAGATTGACGCTAGCTGCCACACAGGCTATAGTGCGCCTCTCTCTGTCGCGGGGTGGAGCAGTTGGCAGCTCGTCGGGCTCATAACCCGAAGGTCACAGGTTCGAGTCCTGTCCCCGCAACCAAGAATACTAAGCCCCTGATCTGTGATCAGGGGCTTTTCAATTTCCGCTCGCTTTTAGCCTAGGTTATACTTGCACCAATCTTATTAATACAAAGATAGTGATGCAAGTATTAATCCTCGCCTTCCTCTTATTTAGTTTCTCTGCCCATGCGGCAACCAAACCCTGCCGCGTTGATGGCTTTGCTACCGAGGTTCAATGCGGGCAAATTGAACGTCCGCTCAATCCCGCTGATCCTTCTGGCAAAAAAATTCAGATTCACTATATGGTTTTGCAGGCGCAAGACCGTAATAAGCTCGCCGATCCGGTGTTTATGTTGGCGGGTGGCCCAGGCCAAAGCGCGATTAATGTCGCTAGTTGGGCGGAAGGGCCGCTCAATAAATTGCAGCGCCGCCGTGATTTAGTGTTTGTAGATCAGCGCGGCACAGGCCGCTCCGCACCGCTGGAGTGCCCAGAAACACAGGATTTAAGTAAGATTGCCGATGCTGAATGGGGCATTGCCGCGCTTAAAAGCTGCAAGGCTCAGCTGCAAAAACTTCCCTATGGCGATCTGCGTTTTTTTACCACGGCCATTGCCGTGCAGGATTTAGAAGCGGTGCGTAAAAGCGAGGGTTATCCAGCGATTAATCTGCTGGGCGTTTCTTATGGCACCCGCGTGGGGCTGGAGTATTTGCGCCAGTATCCGCAAACCGCAAGGCGAGTGGTACTCGATGGCGTGGTGCCGCCGGATTACGCCTTATCGGGTAGCGATTTACAAAAAGCACTCGACAGCTTGTTCGGCGATTGCAGCCACGATACCGCTTGCCAAAAAGCCTACCCCCTGCTCGCGCAAAGTTGGCGAGAGTTGCTGGCCAGCCTGCCCAAAGCCACCGTTTTAAAGCACCCTCGTTTAAATACTGAGGCCAGCGTAAGCATGAGCCGCGATACCGTATTGGGTATGGTGTCGGCGGTATTGTATTCGCCGCTTAATAGCTCGGGCCTGCCGTTTGCCATTACCGAGGCGAAGGCAGGGCGCTTTAACCCGCTCTTGGCCTTGAGCGGAATGACGGCACTGCCCAACCCGGGCAATATTGCGGTGGGCATGCATTATTCGGTGTGGTGTGCCGAAGAAGCGGCGCGCCTGCCGCTAATTATAGAGAAGGACGATTTTGGCCGTTTCAGGACAGAAGCTTATCGAAAAATTTGTGCCGATTGGCCACGCGGTGAGGTTCCGGCGGTTTTTTATACCCTTCCTAAAAGCCCCCAGCCGGTACTGTTATTAAGTGGTGGGCTTGATCCGGTTACCCCGCCCGCCCACGCGGCCCACGTTGCCCAAGCCTTGGGGGCAAAGGCAAGGCAAGTGGTGCTGGGCAAATCCGGCCACGGCATGCTGATGCAAAGCTGCGTGGACGATCTGGTTTATCGCTTTATCAATAGTGAAGACCCGCAAAAAGTAGAGCTAAGCTGCGTCAAACCCATCCCGAGGCCCGTGGTGTGGGTCTTGCCTAAGAGCTAATTAAATCCAATTGAAAAACCTAAATCTTGAACCATGGAGGACACAGAGAACACAGAGTTACAAGGAGAAAAGCAATTCAATGTTTTCTCCGTGTTCTCCTTAACTCCGTGTTTCAAGATTTGGGTTTCTAAAGGAATGATTCAATGTTTGAAATAGCGCCATGATTATTGTTGAGCAATTATCTAAGCAATTTGTTCGCCAATCCGCATGGCCGCGCCGTGCTAAAGACGTGGTGCAGGCGGTAAAAGACATTCACTTTAGCGCGGCAGATGGCGCGGTGACTGGGCTTTTAGGCGCGAATGGCGCAGGCAAGACGACTACTTTGCGCATGATTGCCGCGCTGCTACCTAGCGACTCCGGCCAGATTCTAGTCGATGGTGTAGCCGTTGAAGCGGGTAAGCAGATTACCCAAGCAAGGATGGGCGTGTTGTCCGATGCGCGAGGCCTGTATCCACGGCTGAGCGCCCGCGAAAACATTGCTTATTACGGCGTACTGCACGGCATGACTAGGGATGAGGCCAATGAGCGCGCCACTGCACTGGCCGATGCACTGGATATGCGAGCCCTAATGGAGCGGCGCTGCGAGGGCTTTAGCCAGGGCGAAAAAATGAAAACGGCGCTAGCAAGGGCGCTGGTGCACGATCCGCAAAATATCATTCTGGACGAGCCCACCAATGGCCTCGACGTACTTGCCACCCGAGCGCTGCGTGAGTTTTTGGCTTGGTTAAAGTCTCCAGCAGGCGGCAGCAAATGTATCTTGTTTTCTACTCATATTATGCAAGAAGTAGAGCGGCTTTGTGATCATGTGGTGATTGTGGCTGGTGGCCAAACTGTTGCTCAGGGCACGGTAGCCGAGCTATTAGATCAGGCAGCAGAAAGCAATTTTGAAGACGCCTTTGTGAAGCTGGCCTTTGCTTGAAAACTTTAGAACCTTAGGCCTGTAGACACAGAGAAAAACGAATGAGAGATGAGGTTAATCCTGTCAACTTAAGCGAAACGTTCTTTGTAGGGCGGGTGCAACCCGCGAGCCGTGCTGAAAAGAACGCGGGTTGCACCCGCCCTACGATGATTCAATGTTTGTCGTATCGTCGCTTGGTTTACGCGATAAATCGCTGACTGAGGTAACCCGCACGCGCAGGCCGAAAACAAAGCTGCTTAGTGCTTTTGGTTTTCTCAGTGTGCTCTGTGTTCTTATTTAGTTTTGTGTCTACAGATCTTTTTGACCTTGTTTGATATATACAATCAATCGGATATCGCATGATGATTTGGGAAATTTTCAAAAAAGAATGGGTCGATTCTTTAAGAGATAAGCGCACCATGCTGGTGGTGATTTTGTCTTCTTTAATGGGCATGCCATTTTTTTTATTTATTAGCTCTGAAGCGTATTCCAGAATGGATGAGCAAAATGAAAAGCGCTTTATTCGCGTGTTAGGGGCCGAATACGCACCAGAGCTGGTGAATTATATTCAGCGCCAAGGCTTTGAAATTAAACCTGCCGCCACAGATTACGCCCAAAAATTGCATAGCAAGGAATATACCGAGCCTGTGCTATCTGTATCTAAAGATTTTGCTAGCCAATTTGCCCAAGGCATGGCACCAAAGGTAGAAATCATTACTGATTTAGCCAATAAAGATTCCCAATTGGGCGTGCGGCCAGTTAAATTATTATTGCAGGGCTTTATGCAAGAAAGGGCGGGATTAAATCTAGCCTTACGCGGCATTTCGGCTGAAGTGCTGGCGGTATTAAAAGTAGAAGAGCGCCATCTAAGCCGCGCACAAAATCAGCAGAATGCTGGCTTAAAAGAAATGCTGCCCTTTATGTTTATTATGACGCTGCTGGGTGTGGGAATGTATGCCGCCATTGATACCTCGGCAGGCGAGCGCGAACGCGGCTCATTAGAGCCATTAATGATGAATCCGGTATCGAGCTGGCATTTTGCTCTGGGCAAATGGGCGGCGGTGGGCACGCTCACGGTATTGGTATTGTTTTTTAATGTAATGAGTATTTTTCCCTCATTACTGCTGATAAAAAACGAAGTATTAAAAATAGCTTTTCAGTTTTCATTTAAAGACGCATTCATCTTTATGGCCGTACTCTGCCCTTTAGCGCTGGCCATCTCCGCCCTGCAAATCGCCGTGGCCATCAATGGTAAAAGCCACAAGGAAGCGCAGGCCAGAAACTCCATGCTCATGCTACTCGCCCCGCTTACTTTAGTTGTTGGCATGTTTAAACAGGGTGCAGACCCAGCATGGTTTGCCTGGACGCCTCTCTTGGCGCAAAACCAGCTGATCGTCAAAATCCTCAACGGCGAAGCCCTTCGCCTTGCAGAAATCTTTACGCCCGTGCTGGTTTGCATGCTCATTACCCTAGCCAGCCTTGCCTATACGGCGAATAAAATGCGGCGAGTGGTGATGCATTAGGAGGGCAGTTGCACTGCCTCCTTAAAAAGAACTCCTTTGTATTGATATCAGCGTAGCAAGTGATCCGCAGATCAAAATTACTCCACCTAGGTTCTGGCTCCATCCTGCTAGCGTTAAGCCACTGCCAATTAGGATGTAATACAGCAGCCCCAAGAGTGCTCCTGCTGTGCCGGTTCGGTCTTGATAAGCATGTAGTGCTGAGCTAAGAATGTTTGGAATGGCGATTCCAAATCCTGTTACTGCTAAGAGCATAGGCAAGACAAATAGGGCGCTGTGTTGTAATAGCAAGACCCCGATGCCGCCTAAGATTGTTAGCATAGATGCCAAGAGCACCAACTGATGTGAACGAGCGCCACGCTTGAGTAAATGCTTATTTAACATTGACCCAGCACCCGCACCCATGGCCAAGATTAGCCCCGTATAGCCAAATAAGCGCGTACTGAGGCCAAGTTGCTCAAACATAAATGGCGCTAAGCTGTAATAAGCAAACAGGCAGATATTGAATGAAGCTACTAAGAATGCAACTTGCCAAATTTGCAGATCTTTAAGCATGATCTTTGCTGTGGCTAGGAGTGGAGCAGCGGCAGCTTCTTTCGTCTGTTTTGTCTCTGGTAAAGCTAGAAAAGCCCAGATAAGCAATACCAGCGCTAAAAATAATAAGCCGGTAAATACGCCTTGGTATCCAAAATGGCTACTGAGCAGTGAGCCGCTATACATCCCAATAGCAGGGCTAATTGCCAATGCAAGGCCCATTAATGAAAACACATGGGCAAGTTGCTTACCTTTAAAAAGATCCCTAAGCATGGTTTGTGTCACCACAGATCCCACTGCCGCGCCAAAGGCGGCCAGCATCCTCGCTAATAAAATAGCGTTAAAATTGCTTACGCAAAGCGCGATTAAAGAGGCGATGGCATAAATCAGCAGGCCCATCATCATCGTAGGGCGTCTGCCATAGATATCACACATCCTTCCCCAAACAACCACACCTACAGCAAATGCTAAAAAATAGAGTGAGAGTGTTTGCGCCGCCAGCTCAGGGCTCACGGCAAAATGGTGGCTGATATCCGATAAGGCTGGGCTATAGATGGTTTCTGCAATTTGCGGAAACATCATCAGCAGGGTGGCGAGTATTAAACTAAATGTACGAGCCATTTTTTTATTCCTTATTCTTAAACTTGCTGCGATTTTATAAAAAACATAAACGGCACATTACAATAATAAGAACAATAAATATCTAAAATCGGACAAATATGGCGTACTTGCACGCGAATGATCAATTTAATCCCGACGAGCTTGGGGCTGGCATGGTGGGGATTGCTTCTTTGCTGGGCAATCATGATTCGGGCCTACATCAGCATCAGATGGGGCAATTATTGTTTGCTAAGAAGGGCTGTATTCGTATCTCTTTAGATGGCTTACTTTGCTTATTGCCATCATCGAGGGCGGCGTGGATACCGCCGGGGATAAAGCACCGGGCAGAAATGCGGCAGGTTGTGGATTACCGCTCACTCTATTTTGATCTTGGCCAGTTCCCTGCCTTGCCGAGCAAAGTGCAGGTGATTGAGGTTAACCCGTTATTAAGAGCCGTACTAGAGCGGCTGGCTATGGCGGATTTTGATACAGACTGGCAGCAGGCACGGCATGCCAATTTGCTTTCGCTATGTATTGAAGAGATCAATCAGGCTAAGCAAGAGCCTTTATTGCTGGTTTTTCCGCTAGATCAGCGCGTATCTTGTTTGCAGGAAAACTTAGAACAATTGCCTTTAGCGCTTCATTTATTCGCGCAGCAAATTGCGGCCAGTGAAAAAACCATAAGCCGCATATTTCAACGCGAAACAGGGATGAGTTATCAAGAATGGCGGCAGCAATGGCGCTTATTACGTGCCGTAGAAATGCTGGCAGAAAATGGAAAATTATCAGAGACCGCCAGCGCCTTGGGTTTTGCGAGTGATAGTGCGTTTATTGCCTTTTTTAAAAGCCGCACCGGCAAGACCCCAAGGGCTTATTTTAGCTAATTGCACTGGCCAACTGAGCGACTGCTGGCCCCTTGCCAACTTACACCAACTCAACCACCTCGCTAAGTGGCCGACGGGGTTTCTGAGGCCTTTTCTCTGCTCCTGCATAGCCTGCGGTGACTAAGATAACCGGTATTTCGTTGGCTTTAAGCGCAAATGCCTCCATCATGGCGGGTGTATCGAAGCCACCTATTGTTCCGGTTGATAAGCCCATACCTTCAGCGGCCAGAATTAAGGTCATGGCGGCGAGCGACGCTGAGCGTATGGCTTCGTCACGCTGTAATTGTGGGTTGTCTGCATAGGCGCTATTCGCTGCGCTAACCCAGCTATCGACGATTTGCTGCGGTAAAGCCCCTGTATCGAGTGATGGACGAAGCACCGCTGCTAATTGCTGATGCGGCATTAAGCTGCCGCAAATAATAAAGGTAACTGCCGCGTCTTCTACTTGGTTTTGCCCAAAGGCAATGTCTTTTAAGCGTGTCTTGGCCTCGCTGGAGCGCACGGCGATCAGCTTCCAATTTTGAAAATGATAGGCCGACGGAGCAAGGGTGGCTAAACGCATTAGCTCGGTAATTTGGCTATCTGTCAGTGGCTTGCTGGCATCGTAGTGGCTGGTGGAGCTGCGATTTTCGATAAGGTCGCTGAGATTCATGATGAGGCCTTTTGAGTAGGAATTGAAATTGAATGGGTGTGTTTACTGGCAGAAATACTGCTCCACTGCACCGCCAGTACACTGGCCAGCACGGTGATCAGCCCAGCCAGAGCGGTGGGGGTCATGCTCTGGCCCAATAGCAGCCAGCCAAGCACAACGGCGGTGAGCGGGCTGAGTAGGCCAAGGGAAGAAACCGCTACCGCAGGCAGCCGTGTGGTGCCTCGAAACCACAGCAGATAAGCCAGCAGCGCACCGATGAGCGATAGATAGCCGTAGCCCAGTATCTGTGTGCCGGTGAGGACTGGCAGAGGCGGATCGGCCAGCAGGGCCACAGGCAGCAACATGATTCCGCCAAGCAATAATTGCCAGCCGGTAAAGGCGATTAAGGGCAGCTCAGATTGCCAGCGGCGGGCTAGATAAGTTCCCGTGGCCATGCAGAGCGCACCTGCAAATGCAGCAGTTAGGCCAATTGCATCCCACACGGCACCCGGCGCGAGTAGCAGGGCCGCCATCCCAGAAATACCCGCCACGCTGGCCCACATAGCCAGTGTCGAGGGCTGACGGCGATCAGCCAACCAGACCAAACCCATAACGATTAATGGCTGAGTTGCACCCAGCACGGCAGCCAAGCCACCGGGTAGGCGATAAGCCGCAATAAAGAGCAAAGCCTGAAAAGCGCCAATATTGAGTGCAGATAGCAGCAGCAAACGTCCCCAAGCGCTCCTTTTGGGTAGAGCACGGCAGCAAAGCAATAAAAGCAGGCCAGCGGGCAGGGTGCGTAATAAGGCTGCGGTAAACGGGCGGTCTGGCGGCAAAATCTGCGTGGTGACGATATAAGTTGAGCCCCAAATAGCAGGGGCAAGGGCGGTACTCAGGGTATCTAGCCAGGGGATGGAGGGCTTGCTCATGTCGATTCCTTCAAGGGAGCCTCGAAAAGCCAGTCTTTCGTCATAATACTGCGTTGCGCATTAAAAAAATCTCCTTACATATCAACACATATGCAGCGTCAGTTTTTTTAAAACGTGCCTTGTCTTATTTAGAAATACAGGTTTTTCGAGGCCCCCATTGTTCAAGATGAGACCCGCAGCGGTTTATATGGCAAACTGCGGTTCTGGCAATATGTCTTGAATTGAAG
Source organism: Iodobacter sp. CM08 (assembly GCF_033446605.1). Classification (NCBI taxonomy): domain Bacteria; kingdom Pseudomonadati; phylum Pseudomonadota; class Betaproteobacteria; order Neisseriales; family Chitinibacteraceae; genus Iodobacter; species Iodobacter sp. CM08. The sequence continues at coordinate 87,731 of NZ_JAWQUO010000019.1, forward strand.
ATAACATATATCTTGAATTCAAGACAATTAATCTTGATATCAAGATATATGGAGTTGTAAATGAGCACAAAGCAAGCTGCTGATGCGGTCGATGTCATCCTTGGTCAATGGCATCAAGAACGCCCCGATCTGGATGTCAGCCCCATGGGGCCGATCGGGCGGATTAGGCGCTGTGCGCTGCTGCTGCAACGCAAAATGGACGTGGTTTTTACTGAGTATGGAATGAGCAACTGGGAGTTTGATGTACTGGCCACACTTCGCCGCTCAGGCCCGCCTTACTGCCTAGCCCCAACGGCCTTATTTTCATCGCTGATGATTAGCTCTGGCACGATGACACACCGCTTAAAAGGCCTAGAAGCCAGCGGCTGGATAGAGCGTATCCCCAGCAGCAGCGACGCCCGCAGTATGCTGGTGCAGCTAAGCGATGCAGGCTTTGCACTCATCGATCAAGCCGTCACCGCCCATGTCGCCAACGAGCACGCCATGCTCGCCGCCATCACGCCAGAAGCTTTGCTGGAGTTAGATGCCAGAATGGCAGAATTGTTGGGGGCGCTGGAGGGAAATGCCGAGGGGCGTTAGTGCTTTGAAACCTTGCCGGATGGATAGCAGAGTGAACATTGCTTTGTGCTTAGCCCTGTAGGGCGCTAATAAGTCTGGGTGTTTTTCCAGACGCATTACGCCGTATGAAGCACAACGGTGCAATGCGCTGCGCTTATTGGCACCCTTGTATCTTGTTCCCTGTGGTGGTTAGCTACTACCACACGAGGTGAAGTGAGCTTGATAGCGCCCTTAAGGCATCGACCTTGTTTTGTAGATAAAGCCCTTCACCTCACT